>NZ_JAAKOE010000008.1:0-166599 GCF_049171255.1 Aeromonas sp. 603757
TCCCATGCCGAACTCAGAAGTGAAACGCGGTAGCGCCGATGGTAGTGTGGCATTCGCCATGCGAGAGTAGGACACTGTCAGGCACCTATTTAGAAGAGGCCTCCCATCCGGGAGGCCTTTTTGCATTTCTGGGTTCCAAAAATCTGCACCGCCGCCGGCATTTTAGTAAAAGTGCTGGGCTATCAAGGGATTGCCCGTTACTCTTTAGCCGTTACCGATTAACACGTGATGCTGCCAGCGAGGTATTGATGGCTACGTTGAAGGAAATTGCACAGGAAGCGGGGGTTTCTCTCGCGACGGTATCCCGGGTACTGAACGAGGATCCCAGCCTGAGCGTCAAGGAAGAGACCAAGCAGCGGATCTTCGAGATTGCCGAACGGCTGGAGTACAAGACCAGCAGCGCCCGCAAGGGGGTACACAAGAGCAAGCTGCACTTTCTGGTGGTCTATGCCTATCCCCAGAGTACCGAGGTCAACGACCCTTACTATCTCGCCATCCGTTATGGTATCGAGACCCAGAGTGCCCGCCTCAATATCGAACTGACTCATCTCTACAACTGTGGTGAAGGGCGTGAATTGAGCGCCGTGGATGGCATTCTGGTGGTCGGTACCCTCACAGCCGAACGTCTGGCCCAGCTCAGGGCTTGTTCCAGCCAGCTGGTGTTTGTCGACTGCCGTTCACAGGGAGAATTCGACTCGGTCGATGTGGATCTCGCCCTGATCAGCCAGCAAGTGGTGGATTATTTTATCGCTCAGGGACACCAGCGCATCGGTTATATCGGTGGCCAGGATGAGAATCCGGATCTGCGCGAACTGGCCTTCCGGGATTATGGTCAGCGGCTGGGGGTGGTGCAGGAGAGCGATCTCTATCGTGGGGACTTCTCCAGCGCTTCCGGCTACCAGTTGGCGAAGGAGATGCTGGCAGGGGATTGGCCCAAGGCGCTGTTCGTCGCCTCCGACTCCATCGCCATCGGTGTGCTGCGTGCCATTCATGAGAAGGGACTGGCGATTCCCCAGCAGATCGAGCTTATCAGCGTCAACGATATCCCGACCGCCAAGTTCACCTTCCCGCCGCTCTCTACGGTGCGGATCCACTCCGAGTTGATGGGCTCCCAGGGGGTCAATTTGCTGGTTGAGCGGCTGCGAGACGAGCGGGATATTCCCCTTCGGGTGCTGGTACCGAGCAAGTTGACCCTGCGTGGCACCACTCGCTGATTTTAGTAAAACATTCTGCTTTTTAGTCGTGCCATCTTGCGGTGGTGCGACTCCTCTCCCAAGTAAACTTATTTCCCATATCATCCCGTGACGTCATATCGTATTGTTTTATAGTTGATTTTATTGCATTTCAGCCAACGGCTATCAACATCTATGCCACTCATCCATATCTTGCCCTCCTTTATCTCCCGCTTCTGATCTCGCTCACAAAACCATCTGTTCATTGTGATCAGGTTAAAACTTTACCAATCCAAAGCTGATATTTAGTAAATGTTTATCTAGAGTTTACCCAGTTAACGTTGCCTTGTTCCGGGAGGACATGTGAATAACTGGGAAAACGTCCAATTCGTTGGTGAAAACAGGCTGGCCCCGCGTGCCTACTTCTTCTCTTATGCCGACCACGCGCTGGCGGCCACCATGCAGCGCGAGCTGAGCCGCCGTTTTCTGAGTCTTGGCGGCCAGTGGCAGTTCCACTACTTCGACCACCCCCTGCAGGTGCCGGAGGCCTTCTATCACAGCCCCATGAGCGAGTGGGGCCAGCTCACCGTGCCCAACATGTGGCAGATGGAAGGACATGGCCAGCTGCAGTACACCGACGAAGGTTTTCCCTTCCCCATCGATGTGCCCTTCGTGCCGACCAACAACCCCACCGGTGCCTATCAGCGCAGCTTCACGCTGAGCCCGGCCTGGGACGGCGAGCAGGTGATCATCAAGTTTGACGGGGTGGAGACCTACTTCGAGGTCTATGTGAACGGCCACTACGTCGGCTTCAGCAAGGGGAGTCGCCTCACCGCCGAGTTCGATATCAGTGCCTACGCCAAGGTTGGCGAGAACCTGCTGTCAGTGCGGGTGATGCAGTGGGCCGACTCCACCTATATCGAAGATCAGGATATGTGGTGGATGGCGGGGATTTTCCGCGACGTCTATCTGGTGGGCAAACCGGCCGCCCATGTGCAGGATTTCTTCATCCGCACCGCGCTGGCCGATGATAACCAGAGCGCTACCCTGAGCTGCGATATCCAGCTGGAGAATCTGGGTGCACCTGCCCGTGATCACCGTCTGGTTTGGTCGCTGCTGGATCAGGGCAGCGAGATCGCCAGTGGCACACTCGACAATCTCGCCATCGACGGCAAGTGTGATTGCCGCTTCACGCTGGATCTGGCCAACCCGCACCTGTGGAGCGCCGAAGATCCTTACCTCTATCAGCTGCAACTCTCCCTCTACAACGGTCAGGGGGCGCTGCTGGAAGTGATCCCGCAGCGGGTCGGGGTGCGTGAAATCAAGGTCAAGGATGGCCTCTTCTACGTCAACGGCCACTACCTCAAGCTGCACGGGGTGAACCGCCACGACAATGATCACCTCAAGAGCCGCGCAGTCGGTATGGATCGGGTAGAGCGCGATATCGTGCTGATGAAGCAGCACAACCTCAACTCGGTGCGCACCGCCCACTATCCGAACGACCCGCGCTTCTACGAGCTGTGCGACCAGTACGGTCTGTTCGTGATGGCAGAGACCGACGTGGAGACCCACGGCTTCGCCAACGTCGGCGATCTCAGCCGCATCACCGACGATCCCTTCTGGGAGCCGGTGTTCGTGGACAGGATCGAGCGCCACGTGCACGCCCAGAAGAACCACCCCTCCATCATCATCTGGTCCCTGGGCAACGAGTCCGGCTACGGCTGCAACATCAGAGCCATGTACCAGCGCTGCAAGGCAATCGACCCGACCCGGCTGGTGCATTACGAGGAGGATCGCGACGCCGAGGTGGTGGATGTGGTGAGTACCATGTATTCCCGCGTCTCCCAGATGAACTGCTTCGGCGAGTTCCCCATGGCGAAGCCACGCATCCTCTGCGAATACGCCCACGCCATGGGCAACGGCCCGGGTGGCCTCAGCGAATATCAGCAGGTGTTTGACCGCCATCCCCACATTCAGGGTCACTACATCTGGGAGTGGTGCGATCACGGCATTCTGGATCAGGACGAGCAGGGGCGCCCCGTCTACAAGTACGGCGGCGACTACGGCGACTACCCCAACAACTACAACTTCTGCATGGATGGCCTCATCTACCCGGATCAAACCCCGGGGCCGGGCCTGCGCGAATACAAGCAGGTGATCTGCCCGGTCAAGGTGCGGGCGCTGGATCTGGCGAGCGGCAAGCTGGAAGTGGAAAACCGCTACTGGTTCTCCACTCTCGACGATATCCGCCTGCTGGTCGAGGTGAAGGCCGAGGGCGAACTGCTGGCCAGCCAGCAAATCCGGCTGGAAGGGATTGCTCCCGGTGCCACCAATGAGCTGCAACTCGAACTGCCATCCTTCGATGGGCGGGAAACCTTCGTCCAGCTGCGGGTCATCAAGGCCAGTGCCACCCGTTACAGCGCGGCGGAGCACGAGCTGGGCCAGTACCAGTTCCAGCTGAAAGAGTCGACTCGCCAGCTGCGACCCTTTGCCAACCCCAACGCCACTCCGTTGCATATCGCCGACGAGCGCCTCGACCTGACCTTGAGCGGCAGCGGCTTTGACCTGCGCTTCTCGCGCCTCGACGGCAAGCTGGTGAGCTGGCAGCAGGATGGTATCGAGCTGATTGAGCGCTCGCCGCGCCTCACCTTCTTCAAGCCGATGATTGACAACCACAAGCAGGAGTACGAGAGCCTGTGGCACCCGAACCACCTGCAGATCATGCAGGAGCACTTCCGTACCCTGAGCTGGCGTCAGCTGGGTGACGCGGTCGAGGTGACGGTCGAGAGCCTGATCGCGCCGCCGGTGTTCGACTTCGGCATGCGCTGCCGCTACGTCTACACCCTGAGCCCGAACGGCCAGCTGCACGTGGCACTGTCCGGCCAGCCCTACGGCGGTTATGACGACATCATCCCCAAGATCGGCTTCGAGCTGGGCATTCGTCAGGATCTCGACCGGGTGCACTACTACGGCATGGGGCCGGGTGAAAACTATCAGGACAGCCGCCAGAGCAACTGGATCGACAGCTTCCAGAGCACAGTCGGCGAGATGTGGGAGCACTACCCCTTCCCGCAGGACAACGGCAACCGCCAGCAGGTGCGCTGGGCGACCCTGACCAACCGCCACGGCGCCGGTCTCTACGTGCGACCCGATGCCCCCATCAACCTGAGCGTCTGGCCCTACAGCTGGGAGCATATCCACGCGGCGCAGCACATCAACGAGCTGGAGCCCTGCGGTTATCTCACCCTCAATCTGGATCACAAGGTACTGGGGCTCGGCTCCAACTCCTGGGGCTCCGAGGTGCTGGACTCCTGGCGGGTGCGCTTCGAGCCATTCAGCTTCGGCCTGACCCTGCTGCCCATCGCCCGTGGCAACCTCAATCCGGCTGCGCTGGCCGGGCTCGATCTCACCATCAACGGCGGGAGGAACCTCGCATGATCACCCTGGACAACCTGACCCTGTTCAAAAACATCTACCGGGAGGGCAAGAAGTGGGGCCGCTGCGTGGAGGCCATCAACAACCTGCCGAACCTCAAGCCCGGTATCTGCCACTCCATCGGTGACTCCCTAACTTACCGCTTGCAGGAGGGGGCCAGCCCGGCCACCTCACTGTTCGAGGGGCAGCGCCGCTATTTCGACGTCCACTACTACCTGGAAGGGGAAGAGACGGTGGAGTGGGCTGCCAAGCCGGATCTGCGGGTCGAGCAGGCCTATGACGACACCACCGACCGCGAGTGGCTGGCAGGCGAGGTGCGCGAGCGCCAGAAAGTCGGCAACGGTCAGGTGGTGATCTTCGAGAACGACGAGGCTTACCGGTTTGTCGGCGACGGGCCGGTGCGCAAGGTGATCATCAAGGTCACCGTCGAAGGCGGCTACTTCAAGAACAAATAACAAGCCGCCGGTTCTGCACTGATAAAAGCCGGAAGGGCGGGGCACACCCTACAAACCATGCCCCGCCCTTTCGCTGAGATAACTACAGGTCTGGAGATGCCCCATGTCTGATTCCAAACGCAATACGATAGGCAAGTTTGGTCTGCTGTCGCTCACCTTCGCGGCGGTATTCAGCTTCAACAACGTCATCAACAACAACATCGAAATCGGTCTGGCCTCGGCCCCGATGTTCTTTCTGGCCACCATTTTCTACTTCATTCCGTTCTGCCTGATCATTGCGGAATTTGTGTCACTGAATAAGAACTCCGAAGCGGGGGTTTACGCCTGGGTGAAGAGCTCCCTCGGCGGTCGCTGGGCCTTTATCTCCGCCTACACCTACTGGTTCGTGAACCTCTTCTTCTTCACCTCGCTGCTGCCGCGGGTTATTGCCTACGCCTCCTATGCCTTCCTCGGCTACGAGTACATTCTCACCCCGGTGGCGACCACGGCATTGAGCATGGTGCTGTTCGCCTTTGCCACCTACGTCTCCACCAACGGCGCCAAGATGCTCGGCCCCATCACCTCGGTGACCTCGTCCCTGATGCTGCTGCTGACCCTCTCCTACATTCTGCTGGCGGGTGCGGCACTGGTGGGCGGCGTGCAACCGGCTGACCCCATCACGGTAGAGGCCATGATCCCCGATTTCAGCTGGGCGTTTCTGGGCATCACCACCTGGATCTTTATGGCGGCCGGTGGCGCCGAGTCGGTGGCGGTCTACGTCAATGACGTGAAAGGGGGCTCCAAATCCTTCGTGAAGGTGATCATCGTCGCCGGGATCTTTATCGGGGTGCTCTACTCCATCGCATCGCTGTTGATCAACGTCTTCGTCCACAGCGACACCCTGAAATATACCGGCGGCTCGGTGCAGGTGTTCGAGGGGCTGGCAGCCTACTTCGGTTTGCCTGAGATCCTGATGAACCGCTTCGTGGGTCTGGTCTCCTTCACCGCCATGTTTGGCTCCCTGCTGATGTGGACGGCGACCCCGGTGAAGATCTTCTTCTCCGAAATCCCGGCCGGCATCTTCGGCAAGAAGACGGTCGAGCTGAACGAGAATGGCGTGCCCGCCCGTGCAGCCTGGATCCAGTACCTCATCGTGCTGCCGCTGATGGTGATCCCGACCCTGGGCTCCAACACAGCGCAGGATCTGATGAACACCGTCATCAACATGACCGCTGCCGCTTCCATGCTGCCGCCGCTGTTCATCATGCTGGCCTACCTCAATCTGCGTCTGAAGCTCGATCACCTGCCGCGGGATTTCAGGATGGGTTCGCGTACCACCGGCATCGCCGTGGTCTCGGTGCTGATCGCCATCTTCTCGGTGGGCTTCCTCGCCTCCACCTTCCCGACCGGTGCCGACATCATGACCATCATCTTCTACAACGTCGGCGGGATCGTGATCTTCCTCGGCTTCGCCTGGTGGAAATACAACAGATACGAGGCCTCCCTCAGTGCCGAAGCGCGTGCCAAAGAGGCCCAGCCGGCGGCGCAGGTTGCCATGCAGACGCCATAGGCACTGAATTGAATCCCAATCAAATCGGGTGGCAGTTGGCCACCCGCAAACCGTTAAACCATAAAAGGAAAAGAGCATGAGCGAGACGATCGAGTTTGCCGAATTCAAACGGGTCGAGATGAAGGTGGGCAAGGTGCTGGAGGTGGTTCGTCACCCCGGGGCCGACAAACTCTACATCGTCCAGATCGACGTGGGTGGCGAGCGGCCGCTGCAGACCGTCACCAGTTTGGTGCCTTATTACAGCGAAGAGGAGCTGATGGGCAGCGAAGTGGTGGTACTGACCAACCTCAAGCCCACCAGGATGCGCGGTGAGCGTTCCGAGTGCATGTTGCTCTGCGCCGAGACCCCGGACGAGAGCCAAAGCGTGCTGCTGCAGCCGCGGGTGCCGATGGCGCCGGGCACCCCGATCGTCTGAATGGTATTGCGAGCCGGTGCGGGAGACGGCACCGGTTCAGCAACGAGGCCGCCCTCGCGGCCCGATCATAACAAGAGAGTAAAGCGCGGGGCCGACAGACCCTTGCCGAACACATCACAGAGTCACAGCGTTACCCGCAGGGAGCGCAAGTCCACTGGAGGACACCATGTCTGAATCCGTACGCGGCACCATAGGCAAGTTTGCCCTGTTGTCGATGACCTTTGCCGCCGTGTTCAACGTGCGCAACATCGTCAACAACAACATCGAGCTGGGGCTCAGCTCCGCCCCTATCTTCCTGCTGGCGACCATCGTCTACTTCATCCCGTTCGTCTTCATCATCGCCGAGTTCGTCTCGGCCAACAAAAACTCCGAGTCGGGGATGTACGACTGGCTGAAAAAGCCGCTCGGCACCCGGATGGCCTATCTGGGTTCGTTTCTCTACTGGTTCGTGAACCTGTTCTGGTTCGTCTCCCTGCTGCCCAACGTCATTGCCTACGCCTCCTACGCCATGCTGGGCTATGAGTACAGCTTTTCGCCCATGGTCACCTCGATCATCTCCATCGTGCTGTTTGCGGCGGCGACCCATATCTCCACCAAGGGGGCGAGCTGGCTCGGCAAAATTGCCGAAATAGTGGCCTACGGTGTGTTTGCCCTGTTCGCCATCTATGTGCTGGGCGCCCTGATGGCCCTGAGTGGCGATCATGTGCCGGCTCAGCCCATCACCCTGGAGGCGATGACTCCCACCGTCAACTGGGCTACCCTCGGAATCATGTGCTGGATCTTTCAGGCGGCGGGCGGTGCCGAGACGGCGGCCGCCTACCTCAATGACGTGAAGGGCGGCCAGAAGTCCTTTATCAAGGTGATCATCAGTGCGGGTATCGTCATCGGTGCCATGTATGCGGTCGGTTCCCTGCTGGTGAACGTGTTCGTGCCGCGCGAGAGCCTCACCTATGCCGGCGGGATGGTGGAGATCTTCACCGGCATGGCGCAGTACTTCGGGCTCTCCGAGGCGCTGGTGGGCCGCTTCGTCGGCGTGGTGCTGTTTATCGCCATGTTCGGCTCCATGATGATGTGGACCTCGGCGCCGGTGAAGATCCACTTCTCCGAGATCCCTCAGGGGGTTTACGGCGAGAAGACCACCCAGCTCAACAAGCACGGCGTGCCGGTGCGCGCCGCCTGGTGGCAGTTTGTCTTCGTGTTCGCGATGCTGGTGGTCAACGGCTTCGGTTCCGAGTCGGTGCAGCAGATGATGAACACCGCCATCAACCTTACCGCCGGCACCGCCATGTTGCCGCCGATCTTCATCATGGTGGCCTACTTCGTGTTCCGCTGGAAACATGACGATACCCCCCGTGACTTCCGCATGGGCTCGCGCACCTTCGGCATGGCGGTGGTCTCGGTGCTGATCGCCATCTTCGTGGTGAGCATGAGCGCCTCCGCCTTCCCGGCCGGGGTGGATCTGGTGCGCGCCTTCTTCATCAACGTCTTTATGACCGCGGTCTTTTCGGCGCTGGCCTACTGGTGGATCTCCCGCTTCGAGAAGCGGCAGGCTCGCAAGCTCGCCGGCAATGAGAAGAAAACCGGCAACGGCCAGCTGGCCAGCCAGCGCTGATCGGCTGAGCGAAAAAACGAGACGGGCGGCCTGGGTCGCCCGTTTTTTTATCCATTTCGCGCCGGTTTGGCGCTATCTGGCCGCGGCTCATCAACTTCCGCTATTCGACAAAGCAAAGGCGTTAAGCATTGATGAACAATTAACCGCTGCACAACGTTGCGCCTCTCCGTTATCGGGGTAAGCTGGAGGTTCGTTTTAGCGGGAGGTGCCAGACATCTCCCGCTCCGTTTCTTGTCCTCCCCAATCCTGACTGTCGCCATGGCTGCAGGATGCCCTTCTGATGGAGACCTTTCGTGCGTCTGGATCCCTTTACTGTTGTGCTGATTGCGGTGGTCACCCTGGCCTCCCTCTTTCCCTGCGAGGGGCAGGTGGCCGTCTGGTTCGGCCTGCTGACCAAGCTGGCGGTGGCGCTCCTGTTCTTCATGCATGGCGCCAAGCTGTCGCGCCAGAACCTGCTGGCGGGTCTCGGCCACTGGCGGCTTCATCTGGTGGTGATGCTCAGCACCTTCGTACTGTTTCCGCTGCTCGGGCTGCTGCTCACCCCGCTGGTACCGGGCTGGCTGAGCCCGGCCATCTACCTCGGCTTCCTCTATCTCTGCGCCCTGCCTGCCACCGTGCAGTCGGCCATCGCCTTCACCTCGATGGCGGGGGGCAATGTGTCGGCGGCGGTGTGCAGCGCCTCGGCCTCCAGCATCCTCGGGATCTTCCTCTCGCCGGTGCTGGTGGGGATGATGATCCACGTACAGGGGCAGGGGATCGACACCTGGCACTCCATCCAGTCCATCATGATGCAGCTGATGCTGCCGTTCGTGGTGGGCCACCTGTCGCGCCCGCTGATCGGTCGCTGGATCGATAGCCACCGTCCGCTTATCGGCAAGCTGGATCAGAGTTCCATCCTGCTGGTGGTCTACGTCGCCTTCAGCGAGGCGGTGGTGCAGGGGATTTGGCATCAAGTAGGCTGGTACGATCTGGCCAGTATCGTGCTGCTGAGCTGCATCTTGCTGGCGCTGGTGCTCTGCTGGAACGTCTGGATCAGCCGCCGCCTCGGCTTCGACAAGGCGGACGAGATCACCATCGTCTTCTGCGGCTCCAAGAAGAGTCTCGCCAACGGGGTGCCGATGGCCAACGTCATGTTCCCCGCCGCCAGCGTCGGGGTGATGGTGCTGCCGCTGATGATCTTCCACCAGATCCAGCTGATGGTCTGCGCCGTGCTGGCGCGCCGCTATCACGAGCAGGGGCATTGATACTCGCGCCATTTTGACTGCCATAACAAGAGGGAGGCCCGTTGGCCTCCCTCTTCTCATCTGCATGTCGACCGGCGTGCTAGCGTTTGCGCCAGACGGTGAGCTGCGCCACCGTGTGCTGGTATTTGCGGGCGGTTTCGCGGATGACGAAGTGCACATCCCGCGGCGGGCAGTGCTCCTCGAACTCCGCCGCCAGCAGCCGTTGCAGCGCCTGATAGGTGGTGAGCGCCTCGCCGTTTTCGCGAATGCCGCCGAGCCAGTTGGCGGGCGGGGTATATTCCGCCAGCCAGGTATAAGGGCTGGTGAGCACCAGCAGGCCACCGCTGCGCAGCCGGGGAGCTATGTCCCGCAGGAAGCGGGCGGGCTCCCGCAACCGGTCGATCAGATTGGAGGCGAGCACCAGATCGTAGTGGTCATATTTGGGCTTGAGGTTGCAGGCATCCCCCTGACTGAAGTGGATGCGCTCCGCCTGACTCGCCCCCAGCCCGTGGCACGACAGGCGCGCCTCGCAATACTCCACCAGTTCACCCTCCAGCGGAATGGCGTAGCGGAAGCTGTCCTGATTGGCGAGGGCCAGCGCCACATCGATGAAGCGGGCCGAGTAGTCGACCCCGTCCACATGCTGGAAGTAGCGGGCCAGTTCGAAGCTGGCGCGGCCGGTGGCGCAGCCGATATCCAGCGCCCGCTGGTGGTTGCTGCACAGCTCGCCAGCAAGATCAGCAAGCGTCTTGGCGTAGTTGGCGACCCCGAAGTGGCTCGGGCCGTACTGGAAGTCGAGGTACTGAGCGACCAGCGTGTCGGTTTCATAGGGATTCACGATAACGGGTTCCTGATAACGGGAGACCAGATAGCGGAAACCCGCATGCTGGAAGAAGTGACGCCGGAAGGCGTAACGGGATGATTTGAGCGCTTCGTTACCTGTGCTGATCCAGCTGCCGCCCTTGATCAGGGTGTGCTTGCCATCAAAGGTGGGGGTAGAGAAGTCGTCGTAGAGCGGGTGGATTTTAAAGCCGTCGAAACCATCGATGGCGGTGCTGGTCCACTGCCAGACATTGCCTACCAGATCGAAGAACTCCCCTTGCGGGCAGGCATCCACCGGGCAGGAGGAGGCAAAACGGGCCAGATTGATATTGCCGGGGGCTTGTGTCCAGTCCGGCTGATCGCCGGGTAGCTGCTCGCGCAGCAGCATCCACTCCGCCTCGCTCGGCAGCTGGATGGGGAGTCCGGTCCGGGCCGCCTTCCAGCGGCAGAAGGCAGCCGCCTCCAGCTGGTTTACCTCGACTGGCCAGTCCCAAGGCATGGCGACCAGCTCGGTCATCAGCCGCAGTTGCAATTGTTCGGGCTCGGCGGGGTCACCCACCCAGAAGGTGGGCATCTGCGCCTTGGCGTACTGGCACCAGCCCCACCCCTCCTCATCCCACCACTGTTGCTGGCCATAGCCCCCCGCCTGGACGAAGGCGAGGTACTCGGCATTGCTCACCAGCATGCGGCTGGCCTGAAACGGGGCCAGCTCGATGTTGCGCTCGCCATATTCGTTGTCCCAGCCGTAGGTGGCGTCCTGCTTGCCAAGGCTCACCTTGCCGCCAGCCACCGGCAGCAGGCTGTTGGCGGGCACCTGATCAATACGGTGGCGGGCTTCGGTACAGGCGGGCCAATAAGGCTGCGGCCGCACCCAGGCGAGCGGCAACTGGCGGATCAGCACGCTGGAGGTCTCGAGGTGGATGCGCTCGTGCTCTATCCCCATCAGGATCACCCAGGCCGGGCTCTGCCAGTCGATGGGCAGAGTGAGCGGCATCTGGCGAATAAAATCGCACACCAGCGAACGGACTTTGGCTCGATAGCTGCGCAGCTCGGTGACTTTTGGCCAGTCGTAGTGGGTCTCGTCCAGATCATCCCAGCTCATCTCGTCCACCCCGATGGCGACCATGGCCTCGATGCGGGCATCCAGCCGCTGGTCGATCAGGCGCGCCGCCAGCAGCTTGTTGATGAAGAAGGCAGCGGTGTGGCCGTAGTAGAAGATGAGCGGGTGGCGCAGCGGGATCGCCTTGTTGAACCAGGCGCGCTCATCGGCCAGACAGTCGAACAGCGAGTCGTAGAGATCGAAGGTCTGACAGAAGTAGGTGAGCAGCTCGCGCCGTTTCTGCTCGGGATCGCTGCCGGTCAGCAACGGGGTGCGAGTCGGCTCCGGCAAACCGGTGGCAGTGGAATAGAGAGGGCTTGCTTGGGTCACGCTCTGACTCCTTGTTGGCAGTGAAGACTGACAAGACAGTGGTAATGACATTACCGCAATGGAGAGCTTGGTACGCACGAAGTACCACTATTGGCTCAACAGACCGGTACGGCAATCAAAAACTTCTGCGGGCTGCCAGCATAGTGACCGGCAGGGTGACCCGCCAATCAGCCACGATCATATCCGTTCGAGAATGGTTATTTTCACCAAAATATGGTCTAAATGGCTCTCTTAATTCTTCGTTCTGTTCTGGGTGAAAAAGTTATTTCCTTTTGAATCATTAGGTTAATTTTTGGCTCACGCTTTGCAGAGCATGAAAACCAATTGGCCCTGGATGGCCAACACATAAGGAGGAGAGTAGCGATGAAATGGATGATGGTTGTCATGTTGATGGCAGGGCTCAGTGGTTGTCACTGGCTGGATCAGACCAGAGTGACCGGAACGGGGGCTGTGGTCGAGCGCCAGCAGGCGCTCGGTGACGGGGTGACCCGGGTGCTGGCGGGGGTGCCTGCCACCCTCCATCTGGTCGCGGGGGAGCCGCGCGGTATCCTGATCAAGGGGCAGGAGAATCTGCTGCCCTATCTGGTGCTGGCCGAGAGCGGCGACAAGCTGGAGATCGAGGTGAAGGAGGGTTACCGGCTCGATCCTACCGAGCCGCTGGAGCTGACCATCACCTTGCCGGTGTTGAACGAACTGGCATTGGCCGGGACCGGCAACGGCGATCTGAGCGGCTTCAAGGGGGATTCGCTGGTGCTGTCGGTGGCCGGTACCGGTGACATCGTCGCCAGTCAGCTGGAGCTGAAACTGCTGGAAGGGAATATCGCTGGCACCGGCAGTCTGGAGCTGGGCAGCGGTTCGGCACAGGCCATCGAGCTGAACATTGCCGGTGCTGGCGATGTGCTGGGCAGCGAAATGCGTGGCAACGAGGTCGAGGTCAATATCGCCGGCAGCGGTGATGTGGAGGTGCGGGCCCAAGAGATGCTGAAAATCGGCATCGCAGGCACTGGCAACATCACCTACTGGGGCGATCCCAAGGTGGAGCAGCAGATCGTGGGCTCCGGCGGGGTGACCCGAGCGGGCAGCTGATATCAACCGATCACCCCAACTGAAACAGGCCCGTTACGGGCCTGTGTTGATCAGAGGTGGCGGGCGTGAAAGCGCAGGTGCGCCTCGATAAAGCTCGCCACGAAGTAGTAGCTGTGGTCATAGCCCTCGTGGCGGTTGAGCTCCAGTGGCCACTCCTTGCTGGCGGCCACTTCGGCCAGCGCATCGATATGCAACTGCTCGGCGAGGAAGGGATCATCCAGCCCCACATCCACCAGGGTGGGCAGCGGCGTGACCGGCTGGTGGCGCAGCAGCTGGCAGGTATCCCACTCCTGCCACAACAGCGGATTGCTGCCGAGGTAGGCGCCGAGCGCCTTCTGGCCCCAGGGGCAGCGGCTCGGGTGGCAGATCGGGCTGAACGCCGAGACCGAGCGGTAGCGACCCGGCTCTCGCAACGCGGCGATCAGCGCTCCGTGACCGCCCATGGAGTGGCCGCTGATGGCGCGGCGGGTCGAGACCGGGAAGTGGGTCTCTATCATATCGGGCAGCTCGCGGGTGACGTAGTCATACATCTGGTAGTGAGCCTGCCAGGGGCTCTGGCTGGCATTGACGTAAAAACTAGCTCCCATGCCGAGGTCATAACCGGGATCGTCCGCTACGCCGTGGCCGCGGGGGCTGGTGTCCGGCGCCACCAGTGCTATGCCCAGCTCGGCGGCGATACGCTGGGCACCCGCCTTCTGCATGAAGTTCTCATCGGTGCAGGTGAGGCCGCTGAGCCAGTAGAGCACGGGCACCTTCTGGCCGGTGAGAGCCTGAGGCGGCAGATAGATGGCAAAATTCATCTCGCAGCCGAGCACGCTGGCGCTGTGGCGATAGCGCTTGTGCCAGCCGCCGAAGCTCTTGTTGCTGCTGATAATCTCCAGATTCATCGAAGGACTCCTGCACCCCGCCCACGATGGCGGGCGGGGTGATCATGCTCAGTAGTGGATGACGGTGCGGATGCTCTTGCCTTCATGCATCAGATCGAACGCCTCGTTGATCTGTTCCAGCGGCATGGTGTGGGTGATGAAGTCATCGAGGCGGAACTCTCCCTGCATATAGCGCTGCACATAGCTCGGCAGCTCGCTGCGACCGCGTACCCCGCCGAAGGCGCTGCCGCGCCAGACCCGACCGGTCACCAGCTGGAACGGACGGGTGCTGATCTCCTGACCCGCTCCGGCGACGCCGATAATGACCGACTCGCCCCAGCCCTTGTGGCAGCACTCCAGCGCTGCACGCATCACCTTGACGTTGCCGATGCACTCGAACGAGAAGTCGACGCCGCCGTCGGTGAGCTCGACGATCACCTCCTGAATCGGCTTGTCATAGTCGTTCGGGTTGATGCAGTCGGTGGCGCCGAGCTTGCGGGCCAGTTCGAACTTGCTTTCGTTGATGTCGATGGCGATGATGCGGCCGGCCTTGGCCAGGCGAGCCCCGATAACGGCGGAGAGGCCGATGCCACCCAGCCCGAAGATGGCGACACTCTCACCCTCTTTCACCTTGGCGGTGTTCATCACGGCGCCTATGCCGGTGGTGACGCCGCAGCCGAGCAGGCAGACCTCTTCCAGCGGGGCGGCCGGGTCCACCTTGGCGATGGAGATCTCGGGCAGTACCGTGTATTCGCTGAAGGTGGAGGTGCCCATGTAGTGATAGATGGGCTGGCCATCTTTCGAGAAGCGGGTGGTGCCGTCCGGCATCAGCCCCTTGCCCTGGGTGGCGCGGATCTTCTGGCACAGGTTGGTCTTGCCGGATTTGCAGAATTTGCACTCGCCGCATTCGGGGGTGTAGAGCGGGATCACGTGATCCCCCACCTTGACGCTGGTGACGCCCTCGCCGACCGATTCGACGATACCGCCCCCCTCGTGGCCGAGAATGCAGGGGAAGACCCCTTCCGGATCTTCACCGGAGAGGGTGAAGGCATCGGTGTGGCAGACGCCGGTCGCGACGATGCGCACCCGCACTTCGCCCGCTTGCGGTGGCATGACCTCGACTTCTTCGATGGAGAGGGGCTGACCCGGACCCCAGGCGATGGCGGCCTTACACTTGATGCTTTGAACCTGTGCCATGAATGACATCCTTCTTGTTGAGCAGGGTGAACAGAGATGAGTTCGGACATTCAGTGTAGTTTCCCGCCGATTTGGTGATAATGAGGGCAAATCTCAAATCACTTTTACACACAGGTAATAATGTTCGGTTGGGAAGGGATCTGTGAATTTGTCAGCGTGGCGGAGCAGGGGGGCTTTACCCCGGCGGCGCGCAAGCTGGGAGTGTCGGTGGCGCAGGTCAGCCGTCAGGTGGCACAGCTGGAAGATCGGCTGCAGGCCAAGCTGCTGCTGCGTACCACCCGTCAGGTGCGGCTCACCGAGCTTGGCGAGATCTACTATCGCCACTGCCGCCAGCTGCTGGACAACCTCTACGAGGCGGAGCTGGCGGTGGGGCGCCATCAGGCGGTGCCGCAAGGGTCGCTGCGCATCACGGCCCCCGTCTCCTACGGCGAGAGCCGCATCGCCCCGCTGGTGAATGACTTTATGGTGCGCTTTCCCCAGTTGGAGGTGACCCTCAACCTCACCAACCAGCTGCTGGATCTGGTGCATGAAGGCTACGATCTGGCGCTGCGGCTTGGCCACCTCAAGGATTCGACGCTGGTGGCGCGCAAGCTGGCGCAGCGGGTGCCCTATGTCTGCGCCTCACCGGCCTACACCGCCCGCCACGGCATGCCCAACAGCCTCTCCGAGCTGACCCGCCACACCTGCTTGGTGGGCAACAGCGACGAGTGGCACTTCACCCTGGATGGCCGCCCCCACAGCGTGCGGGTGCGCGGCCTGTTGCAGTGCAACAGCGGCCATGCCCTGCTGGATGCGGCGCTCAAGGGGATCGGCATTATCCAGCTGCCGGACTACTACGTGAGCGACCATCTGGCCCGAGGGGAGCTTATCGAGCTGCTGCCCGAACTGCGGGCTCCGGCCGAGGGGATCTGGGCCCTCTATCCCCACAACCGCCACCTCTCCCCCAAGGTGCGACTGCTGGTGGACTACCTCGCCGAGCGGCTGAGCGACCCGCACCAACCGGCGCTGGTGATGCCGATAGGTTAGGGCGCTTCCCAGCCGCTGACTTACCGGCGGTGGGCGACAGGTGCGATGGCCGGAAAATAAAAGAGCCCTTGAGGAATCAAGGGCTCTTTTGCAGGTAACAACCGGATGGTCAGTGACCCATCACTCGATGTTCTGGATCTGCTCGCGCATCTGCTCGATGAGAACCTTCAGCTCGACGGCGGACTGGGTCACTTCGGCGTTGATCGACTTGGAGCCCAGCGTGTTCGACTCGCGGTTGAACTCCTGCATCATGAAGTCGAGACGACGACCGCAGGCGCCACCCTTCTTCATGATCTTGTTGGTTTCGCTGATGTGCATCTCCAGACGATCCAGCTCTTCGGCCACGTCGATCTTCTGGGCCAGCAGCACGATCTCCTGCTCGATGCGGGCCGGATCCAGCTCCACCTTGGCTTCGGCCAGACGGTCGGTGAGCTTCTGGCGCTGCCACTCGATGATCTGCGGCAGGTGGACGCGCACCTTCTTCACTTCCACCTGAATGCCGGCCAAACGCTGTTCGATCAGGGCCTTGAGGTTGGCCCCTTCGCTGGCGCGGGAGGCGAGGAAATCTTCCATGGTCTGGTCAAAACCGCCGAGCAGCTCGGTGGCGACCGCGTCCATGTCCTGCTCGGCGGCAGCCATGACGCCCGGCCAGCGCAGCACGTCGACCGGATTGAGCTGGCCCTGACCCGCCTCTTTCATTACCCAGCTGGCGCTGTCGATGATGAGCTTGGCCAGCTCTTCATTAATGTGCAGCTGGCTGGCAGCGGCCTGAGCGGCTTCGAAACGCAGGTTGCACTCCACCTTGCCGCGCTGCAGCTTGGCGCGGAAACGCTCACGCAGAACCGGTTCCAGGCTGCGCAGTTGCTCCGGCAGGCGAATGTAGGTTTCCAGATAGCGCTGGTTTACCGAACGAATTTCCCAAACGGCTGTGCCCCAGTCGCCCTTGAATTCCTTGCGGGCGTAGGCGGTCATGCTGTGAATCATTGATTGTTCCGGGCTTGATGAAGTGTGCGGCCAGTATACTCAGCCCGGCCCTGCTCGTCAGCCGATGCCGTGGTTTTAGCGGCTGATATTTGGGGCGGGATCACTTATAATCCCCCGCCAATTTGAGCCAGCCCAGAGGTCCGTTCCATGTCACGTCCAAGCGATCGCAGTGCCGCGCAACTTCGCCCGGTTACCATTACCCGCAATTTCACCAAACATGCAGAAGGCTCAGTGCTGGTGGAGTTCGGTAACACTCGCGTGCTCTGCACCGCCAGCGTCGACACCAGCGTGCCGCGCTTCCTGAAAGGGAAGAACCAGGGCTGGGTGACTGCCGAATACGGCATGCTGCCGCGCTCCACCCACTCCCGGATGAACCGCGAAGCGGCCTCCGGCAAGCAGAGTGGCCGTACTCTGGAGATCTCCCGGCTGATCGCTCGCTCCCTGCGCGCGGCGGTAGACCTGACTGCGCTGGGCGAGCACTCCATCACAGTTGACTGTGACGTGCTGCAAGCCGATGGCGGCACCCGCACTGCTTCCATTACCGGTGCCTGCGTGGCGCTGGTGGATGCGCTGAACTGGATGGTCGAGAAGGGCATGATCAAGCAGAGCCCGCTCAAGCAGATGATCGCCGCCGTCTCCGTCGGCATGTATCAGGGTGAAGCCATCTGCGATCTGGAGTACATCGAAGACTCCGCCGCCGAGACCGACATGAACGTGGTGATGACCGAAGATGGTCGCATCATCGAGGTGCAGGGCACCGCGGAGGCCGAGCCCTTCACCCATGAAGAGCTGCTGGAGATGCTGGCACTCGCCAAGGGCGGCATCGCCGACATCATTGCGCTGCAGAAGCAGTCGCTCTCCTGATTTTAAAAACGCGGCATTGACCGCGTTTTTTTATACCCCCACACAAGACAACGACAAGCCAAGCAAGGAGCCAGAATGAAAGCCTACCAGCGTCAATTTATCGAGTTCGCCCTGGAGAAACAGGTTCTCAAATTCGGTGAATTTACCCTGAAATCCGGTCGTAAAAGCCCCTACTTCTTCAACGCCGGTCTGTTCAACAGCGGCCGCGATCTGGCCCGTCTCGGCCGCTTCTATGCCGCCGCCCTGATGGATGCCGGTATCGAGTTCGATGTACTGTTTGGCCCGGCCTACAAAGGGATCCCCATCGCCTCCGCCACCGCGGTGCAGCTGGTGGAGCAGCATGACGTGGATGTGCCCTGGTGCTTCAACCGCAAGGAGGCCAAGGATCATGGCGAGGGCGGCAATCTGGTGGGTAGTCCGCTCAAGGGGCGCATCATGCTGGTGGACGATGTCATCACCGCCGGCACCGCCATCCGTGAATCCATGGATCTGATCCAGGCCAACGGCGCCTCGCTGGCGGGCGTGCTGATCGCGCTGGATCGTCAGGAGAAGGGCAAGGGCGAGCTCTCCGCCATTCAGGAGGTGGAGCGTGACTACGGCGCCCACATCATCGCCATCATCCAAATGAGCGACTTGATCCAGTATCTGGAAGAGAAACAGGCCGAGCAGCCGGAGCTGGCGGCGCAACTGGCGGCTATGAAGGCTTACCGCGCCCAGTACGGTATCTGAGCTCCGCTCACACCGCGCAATAGCTGAATGCGGCGCCCGTTTGCTCTCTGGCAGCAAACGGGTGCCGTTTTTTTTCATCTGCAAAAAGTGGATCATGTGGCTTGAGCTTGCCCTTACAGTAAAGGTTAGGGTTTGCCAGTCGGCGTTTTGTGGTGCCGACGGGTTCCGGGGAGGAACAACATGACCACTCATCTTCAATCACCGATTCATCTGCAGTTGCCGCTCAGCGGCATGAGCTGTGCCAACTGCGCAGGCCGTATCGCGGCCAGTCTCAACAAACTCGACGGGGTATCGGCCACCGTCAACTTCGCGCTGGAGCAGGCGGCCATCGAGCTGGCCAGCCCCGACCGTCTGCCTGCGGTGCTCGACAGCATCAAGAGTCAGGGTTATGACTACGGTAGCGAGACCTTTTTGTTTCAAATTACCGGTATGACTTGTGCAGGTTGTTCGGCTCGACTGAACAAGATGCTGGCCGCGCTGCCCGGCGTTATCTCCGCCGAGGTCAATTTCTCCATTGAACAGGCCCGGATCGTGCTGGTGCCCGGGATGCAGACCCCGGCCGCTTTGCGCGAGCAGATCGAGGCGCTCGGCTTTGGTGCCCAGTTGGCGCAAGGCTCGGCCAGCGGCCGCCGCCAGCAGTTGCTGGAGCGGGAAGCGCAGGAGGCCGCCAGCGCCCGTCAGGCGCAAACCCGGGTCATCGTCTCGGCTTTGCTGACGCTACCGCTGCTGGTGGGGATGCTGGCCATGGCCGGGTTGTTCCCCTGGCATCTGCCCGCATGGCTGGAGCTGGTGCTCGCCACCCCGGTGCAGTTCTGGATCGGGGCCCGTTTCTATCGCGGCGCCTGGCTCGCCATCAAGAACCGCGCAGCCAATATGGATGTGCTGGTGGCCACCGGCACCAGTGCGGCCTACTTCTACAGCCTCTATCTGTTGTTGACGCTGGGGATGGCTGCCAGCGGCAAGCTCTATTTCGAGGCGAGCGCCATCATCATCACCCTGATTTCTCTCGGCAAGTTGCTGGAGGCACGGGCCAGACGCAGCACCCAGTCCGCCATTCGCGAACTGATGGCGCTGCGACCGGAAACTGCCACCGTCTGGCGTGGCGAGAGTTGGCAGAGCGTCGCTATCGACGAGGTGCTACGTGGCGATCGGCTGCGGGTGCTGGTGGGTGAGCGGGTGCCGGTGGATGGCAGAATCGTGAGCGGCGCCAGCGAACTGGACGAATCGATCCTCACCGGCGAGAGCCTGCCGGTGCCGCGCAGTGTGGGCGGCAAGGTGCTGGGCGGTGCCATCAACCGCTCCGGCGTGCTGGAGATCGAAGCCACGACAGTGGGGGAGGACTCCAGCCTCAACAAGATCATCGCGCTGGTGGAGAGCGCCCAGATGGGCAAGGCCCCGCTGCAACAGCTGGTGGACAAGGTCTCTGCCGTGTTCGTACCGGTGGTGATGGCCATCGCCTTTTTCACCCTGCTGGTGTGGTACGCCATCAGCAACGACTTCGGTCAGGCGCTGCTGGCGGCGGTAGCGGTGCTGGTGATCGCCTGCCCCTGTGCGCTGGGGCTGGCAACGCCTGCGGCCATCGTCACCGGTACCGGCGTGGCGGCGCGCCACGGCATTCTGATCAAGGATGTGGATACCCTGCAGAGGGCCCACGCCATCAAGGCGCTTATCTTCGACAAGACCGGCACCCTGACCCAGGGCCGGCCGGTGCTGGCCAGCTGGAGTGGCAACGACGAGCAGCTGCGCCTCGCTGCCGCCCTGCAGCAGGCGAGTGAACACCCGCTGGCGCTGGCGATGCGGGAGGCCGTCGGCACAGAAGTGGCGTTGCCCCAGCCGGAGGCAGTGGAGGTGCGGGTCGGTGCCGGTATTGTCGGTCAGGTAGCGGGTCACACAGTCGCCATCGGCAATGGCGCCCTGCTGGCCCAGCTCGGCATTGAACCGCCGCAACAGGATGAACAAGCCGCCGATGGGGCGACCCGGGTTTGGATTGCCGTTGATGGCACGGTCGCCGGCATCGCGGCGCTGGCCGATACCCTGCGCCCGGAGAGTCCGGAAGCCATCGCCACTCTGCGTCAGCGCGGCATTGCCAGCTGGCTGGTGAGCGGCGACGCGCCGGCCCCCGTGGCCCATATCGCCGCCAAGCTGGGGCTGGACGGGGCCTTTGACTCCGTGCTGCCAGCGGGCAAGGTGGAGAAAGTGGAGGCGCTGCGGGCGCAAACCCGCGGGCTGGTGGCCATGGTGGGGGATGGAGTGAACGATGCCCCGGCGCTGGCGGCGGCGGACGTCGGTATCGCCATGGGCTCCGGCTCCGATGTGGCGATGGAGACCGCTTCCATCACCCTGATGCGCTCTGATCCGCGGCTGGTGGCCGATGCCATCGATATCTCGGCGGCGACCTGGAGCACTATCCAGCAGAATCTGTTCTGGGCCTTCGTGTTCAACATCATCGGCATTCCGCTGGCGGCGCTGGGTTACCTGAGCCCCGAGCTGGCGGGGGCGGCCATGGCCCTGAGCAGCATTACCGTTTTGAGCAATTCCCTGTTATTGAAACGCTGGCAGCCCAGGGCGGCGCACGGGCCAGCATCCAACCCGATCAGTAAGGAGGCATAAATGAACATCAGCAAGGTTGCCAAGGCCACTGGGCTGACCGCCAAGACCATCCGTTATTACGAGAGCATTGGCCTCATCACAGCCCCGGTACGCAGTGACAACGGCTATCGCAGTTACACCGAGGGGGCGCTGCGGGAGCTGCGTTTCGTCAAGCGGGCGCGGGAGACCGGCTTCAATTTGGAGGAGTGTCAGGAGCTGCTGGCGCTCTATCGGGACGAGCACAGAACCAGCGCTCAGGTGAAGAAGTTGGCGCAGGAGAAGATCGTCGATCTGCGCGCTCGCATCGCCGGGCTGCAGGCCATGCTCAGCTCGCTGGAAGGGTTGGTCTGCTGCTGCCACGGGGATGAAAATCCCGAGTGCCCGATCCTAGACGAGCTGGAGAAGGGGTGAGCAAGGGCTCACCGGCCAGCGCAGGAGAAAGCGCCGATGATTGATTAACTTCTTAATAAACGGCGCTTTATTGTTGCCGGTCAGGGGGGAGTGGTAGACTGCTCGGCTCTTGTACAGGAGTACTCAGTTGACCCAGAGTGTGACACGCCAGGTTAAGCAGGCCATCATGGTCCAGCTCTATACCCATGCATCGTTCAGTCTCCCCTGTTTGGGCCTGCTGGCGTTTGGCTGGAGTCTGCTGTTTCACGACTATCTGCCTGCCGTCGAAGCGCTCGGCTGGTTGGCCGGGATCTTCTTCTGGCTGCTTGGTCGGGGGTGGCACCTGCGCTGGAGGCAATCCCGCCTGTACCAGACGCCATTGCCGGTGCTGGAGCGGGAGCTCTTTATCGGAGCCACCATCACCTCCATCATCTGGGCCCTCGGGGTGCTGCTCTACATGGACAAGTTGCCCGACACCTACCGGGCCGCCATGATGATGCTCTCCAGCCTCATTCTTACCGGCAGCGCCATCATGCTGTTTGGCAGCCGCCGTACCCTCTATGGTGCCGTGTTGCCGCTGGGTTGCGCTATGTTGTTTGAACTGGGGGCGGGCAATGAGCAGGAGCGAATCGTCTCCTGCATGCTGGCGGGCTATCTGTTTGTCTTTCTGCCGACTCTGCTGCGCCGGATGCGGCGGGAGCAGATCGCCTCGCTCCACCACCGTTTCTCCAACGCCGAACTGGTGGCCGAGCTGAAGGCGGTCTCCGAACATCTGCGTCTAACCTCCCGCCTCGATGGCCTGACCGGCATCGCCAACCGCGCCCACCTCGACGACTCTCTGGAGCGGGCCTGGCGCCGCTGTCACCGTGCCCGGGCACCGCTGTCGCTGGTGCTGGTGGATGTGGATTACTTCAAGCAGTTCAACGATCTCTACGGCCATCAGCTGGGGGATGACTGCCTGCAACAGGTGGCTGGCTTGCTGGCCGAGGTGGAGCGGCGCGAGGACGATCTGGCAGCCCGTTACGGTGGCGAAGAGTTTGCCTTGCTGCTGCCCTGCACCGGCATGCAGGGGGCACTGCAGGTGGCGGACAATGTGCGGCAGGCACTCAAGGAGCTGGCCATCCCGCACCAGAAGTCACTGGTCTCCGGTCGGGTCACATGTAGTTTTGGTGTTGCGACACTGATACCGGACAACAGCATGAAAATCGCCGATTTGATCCAAAAAGCGGATGCGGCACTCTATCAGGCCAAGCATAATGGACGGGATCGAATCGAAGTAGCCTTGATGGGTAAGGTTGCCTGAATTTAACGTGACAGATTAAAGAGGTTGTCTATGCAATGTCATCGTATCGAAGAGCTGCTGGAGTTGTTGCAGCCTGCCTGGATCAAGGAACAGGATCTCAGCCTGGTGCAGTTTGTTGCCAAACTGGCCCAAGAAGCGGGATTTGAAGGGCCTCTGTCCGAGCTGACCGACGACATGCTGATCTATCACCTCAAGATGCGGGAATCCGACAAGCAGGCGATGATCCCCGGTCTGGCCAAGGATCATGTGCCCGATTTCAAAGAGGCGCTGCTCAAGGCGCGCGGAATCAAGTGAATCTTTAGCGGAAGCGCATCACCTCGTGGTGATGCGCTTTTTTGTTGCCGAAAATTGCGATCCAACCCCAATATTAGATACATCTAATCCACACAATTAGCATGCCGTTTAAGATATAATCCGCTCCATAACAAATAAGGGAGCGATGTCTTGCAATGGCCGATCACGACAAAATCGATATCAAGGATGTCACCGACAAGGGCGTAACCGGGACCTTCAACCCCAATACGTTCAAAGCCAGCGACGACAGATTCAACCCAGGCAACCGCATCTATGTGCGGGCCCAGAAAGGGTATTGGCAGCGGATGCGCAAGGCCATGGGCTGGTTCTTTGTGGCGCTGTTCGTGCTGCTGCCCTGGCTGCGTTACGACGGGCGACAGGCGGTGCTGTTCGACCTCGGTCACCAGCAGTTCCATATCTTTGGCGCCACCATCTGGCCGCAGGATCTGACCCTGCTCGCCTGGCTCTTCATGATCGCCGCCTTCGGACTCTTCTTTATTACCACCTTTCTCGGTCGGGTCTGGTGTGGCTATCTCTGCCCGCAGACGGTCTGGACCTTCATGTTCATCTGGTTTGAAGAGAAGCTGGAAGGGCCCGCCAACAAACGGCGCAAGCTGGACGAGGCGCCCTGGAGCGGCGAGAAGCTGGCTCGCAAGGGGGCCAAGCATCTGGCCTGGCTGGCGATCTCGCTGGTAACCGGCCTGACCTTCGTCGCCTACTTCCAGGATGTGACTGAACTGGTGCCGGACCTCTTCACCCTGCAGGCCAGCGGATGGGTGCTGTTCTGGGTGATCTTCTTCACCATCATCACCTACGGCAACGCAGGCTGGATGCGCGCCATCATGTGTATCCACATGTGCCCCTATGCCCGCTTCCAGTCCGCCATGTTCGACAAGGACACCTTCATCGTCGGCTATGACACCAAGCGTGGCGAGACCCGTGGCGCCCGCTCCCGCAAGGCGGATCCCAAGGCGATGGGATTGGGTGACTGTATCGACTGCGATCTCTGCGTGCAGGTTTGCCCGACCGGTATCGACATCCGCGATGGCTTGCAGTACGAGTGCATCAACTGCGGCGCCTGCGTTGATGCCTGCGACCAGACCATGGAGCGGATGGGCTACCCGAAAGGGCTCATCAGCTACACCACCGAGCACAAGCTGGCCAACGACTCCACTCATGTGGCGCGGCCCAAGCTGATTGGTTACGGGCTGGTGATGGCGGTGATGCTGGGAGTCTTTGTCTACAACGCCATGTCCATCATGCCGATGGGGCTCGATATCCTGCGGGATCGCAACCAGCTGTTCCGCGAAAACAGCGAGGGGCTTATCGAGAACACCTACACCCTCAAGATCCTCAACAAGACCCTGCAGTCCCAGACCTACCAGCTGGATGTAGAGGGCTTGCCCGAGTATCAGTGGTTCGGCCCCCGTGAAGTGACCCTGAAGGCGGGCGAGATCTACACCCTGCCGGTCAGTCTGGCGGTCGATCCCTACAACCTGAAACGGCCGGCGCTGGATATCCAGTTCGTGCTGAAACGGGAGGGGGCGGCGCCCGATGACAGCAAGGGCAACCTGCGCCAGGGCAGCAAGTTTATCAGCCGGTTGTAACTGCGTGTGGCTGCGGGCCGTGGCAACAGTCCGGTCACCAGCGAGCACGGCAATGCCGGTCAGTGGTGATAGAATGGGGCGCAACGGCGCCCCTTTCTTTATGGTGGATGACATGCGTTTCAACTATTCCGACCTCAATCCCGACCTCATCATGGATGCGCTCGATCTCAGCGGCCTGCGGCTCGACTCCGGCCTTATCGAGCTCAACAGTTACGAAAACCGGGTCTATCAGTTTCAGGATGAGGAGCGTCGCCGCTATGTGGTGAAGTTCTACCGTCCCGGCCGTTGGAGCCGGGCCCAGATCCTCGAGGAGCACGAGTTTGCCACCCGCCTTGCAGAGGCTGAGATCCCGGTCGCCGCGCCACTCGCCTTTGCAGGCGAGACCCTGCTGGAGCACGAGGGCTACCCCTTTGCCATCTGGCAGAGCGTCGGTGGCCGCCAGTTCGAGGTGGATAATCTCGACCAGCTGGAGTGGGTGGGGCGTTTCCTCGGTCGCATTCATCAGATCGGCGCCAGCAAGCCGTTTCACCATCGGGTGCGGCTCGATGTGGAGAGCATGCTGCACGAACCGCGTCAGCTGCTGGCGTCTGGCGAGTGGCTGCCAAGCGGGCTGGCGAAGCAATTCTTCGGGGTACTCGATGAGCTGATCAAGCATGTCAGCGACGCCATGACCCTGGATGTGGCGCAGATCTCCCTGCATGGCGACTGCCACCCAGGCAACATCCTGTGGCGCGATGGCCCCATGTTTGTCGACCTCGATGATTGCCGCACCGGCCCCGCGATTCAGGATCTCTGGATGATGCTGAGCGGCGAGCGCCACGAGCAGCAGATCCAGCTCGATACCCTGCTGGCGGGCTACGAGGAGTTTATGGAGTTCGACTCGCGGGAGCTGGCGCTGATCGAGCCGCTGCGGGCGATGCGCATCGTTCATTACATGGCGTGGCTGGCACGGCGCTGGGAAGATCCCGCCTTCCCCCGTCACTTCCCCTGGTTCAATACCGATCACTACTGGCGTCAACAGATAGCGACCCTGCACGATCAGCTGGAGGCACTCAAGGCGCCGCCGTTGAGTCTGATGCCAAACTGGTGAAATAGATGGGATCTTGTGCGGCAAGGGGGACTCGATCTCCGGCCCTGACCATTGACGTTAGCATGGCGAAACAATAGGCTTGGCACTGCTTCGGTTCGCCGGGCGTGCCTCACAGTGATCCCTTAACAGGAAACATCATGAAAAAAGTTCTATTTTTCCTTGCTGCCATGCTGATGATCCCCATGGTTCACGCCGCCCCCGAGTTCAAGGAAGGCGTCAACTACGATGTGGTCAAACAGACTGGCAGTGCCCAGCCGGAAGTGATGGAGTTTTTCTCCTACTACTGCCCGCACTGCGCTACCTTCGAACCGATCGTTGAACAGTTGAAGGCCGGGTTGCCAGAGGGTGTGCCCCTCAAGAAGAACCCGGTTGCTTTCCTCGGTCGCGAGATGGGCCCCGAGATGCAGCGTGCCTATGCCGTTGCCAGCCTGCTCAATGCCGAAGCCAAGCTGACTCCGGCCATCTTCACCAAGATCCACACCCAGCGTCAGCCGCCTATGAGCCGTGACGACGTGAAGAAGATCTTCGTGGACAACGGCGTACCGGCTGAAGAGTTCGACGGTGCCGTCGACAGCTTCGCCGTCTCCGGCATGGTCTCCCAGTTCGATCGCAACACCGAGAGTTACAACATTCGCGGTGTACCGGCCTTCCTGGTGAACGGAAAGTACATGGTGAAGATTGAATCCATCACCTCTCAAGAGCAGTTCAACAAGCTGGTGCAGTTCCTGCTGGCCAAGAAAGACTGATACCCCTTGAGTCGATAAAAAAGCCCGCCGGTGCGAACCGGCGGGCTTTTTGTCTTCTGGCGATCTCGAAGATCAGACCCCGACGTGGAACGCCTGTTTGAGGTTGCGGATAAACTCCGCATCCCGGCAGAGGGTCTTTCCCGGGCTGTCGGAGATCTTGGCGACCGGGCCGCCATTGCACTCGATCAGCTTGAACACGATGTTCATCGGGCTGACACCGGGCAGATCGCAGGTGAGCTTGGTGCCGATACCGAAACTGGTGTTGATGCGGCCACGGAAGTGGCGGAACAGCTGCACCGCCTTGTCGAGGTTGAGCCCGTCGGAGAAGACCAGGGTCTTGTCGGTGGGGTCGATGCCAAGGCGCTGATAGTGGCTGATCGCCTTCTCGCCCCACACCACGGGATCGCCGGAGTCGTGACGCAAGCCCTGATAGCTGCTGGCCAGCTCGAAGTCGAAGTCGCGCAGGAAGGCATCCATGGTAATGCAGTCGGTCAGGGCGATGCCGAGATGGTCGGTGAACTCGTCCAGCCAGCTGGTGAGGGCGGCGCGCTGGCTGTGCTCCAGCGGGAAGCCGAGCTGCTGGTGCGCCTGGAACCACTCATGGGCCTGGGTGCCGACAGCGGGCAGCTTGTGCTTCTGGGCCAGCATGTAGTTGCTGGTGCCGCGAAACGCCGGCAGCCGCTCCTTGAGGCGACCCACTACCGCATCCTGTACCGCGTGGGAGAAGCGGCGGCGGGTGCCGAAGTCGATGAGGTTGAACTCGCTCATCTCGTCGCGGCTCAGCTCCTTCTCCAGCTTGTCGATCTTCTGATCGAGCCGCTCCAGTGCGTGGCTGACGCCGAACTGGGGGTAGCGGAAGCGGTTGCGCATCTCGCTGATGATGGCGAGCACCGGGATCTCCCACAGGATCACATCCTGCCAGGGGCCCTCGACCCGCACATTGATACGACCATCCTGCTCGAACACCTTGAGCAGGGAGGCGTCTAGCGGCTTGCGGCGCAGGTGGTCGAGGTAGTCAGGGGTGAAGAAGGGGCGCTCGGCCAGAAAATCGAGCTCGGGCTTGGTCAGTCGCAGGGATCCGGCGAGGCGCAGTTGCTCCTCGATCTGCCCCATCATGGGCAGCAGATCCTCTTCATTGCGGCTGTGAAACTCGGCCACCACCTCGGCATCCGGATAGCGATGGAACACCGCCTGCTGCATATGCAGCTTGTAGGCGTCGGTGTCGAGCAGGCTGGTAAGAATCGGTGGCATATCAGGCTCCCCGCAGGCGGGCGAACGCCAGTTGCATAGGTAAATTGCAGGCGCCGCTATCGGACAGGCTGGTGAGGATGAGGGGCATATCAGGCGTCCAGCAGGCGTTGTACATCGATCAGGGTCTGGGCCAGTTCGGCGCCAGCCTCGATCATCTGGGTGTGGGCGCTGGCAACCGTCGCGGGTGCAATGCCACGGCAGGCATCGAGATGGACGATTACCCGGAAACCGGCGCGGCGCAGTTGCAGCACGCTGGTTTTGACACAGTAGTCGGTGGCGAGGCCGCCGACCAGTACGGTATCGACCTTGCGGGCTTGCAGGAATTCGATGAGTCCGGTGCTGCGCCGTTCGGCCAGGTCGTGGAAGCAGGTGCCGTAGGGATGGAGATCCGGTTCGACCCCCTTCCAGACGAAGAAGTCATAGTCGATGGGAGCGGGCAGGCCGTCGAGCAGCTCGAAGCCCTTGCTGCCCGGTACGCAGTGCACCGGCCAGGTGAGGTCGGCGTTGGGCAGATCCAGCGGCAGCAGCATGCCAGCGGGGTCAGAGACGGCCCAGTCGGCATTGGCAGGGTGAGAGTCCTTGCTGCCGATCCGCAGCGTGGCGAGGGTGGCCTGAGCGTTGAGCGCAGCCACAATATCATCACCGCCCGCGACGGGCAGTTCGTTCGGGCAGAGGGGGGTAAAGCCCTTCTGCGCATCAATATCCAGGCTGGCGACGGTTCCCATGATTGGCTCCTGCACATACTATTCGTGTGATATTATCTACCAAACATTAATGGAAGGCGAGCAGGGCGATCGGCATGCTGAGAATGAGTCTGGATATGGTGGTGCTGCGGTTGCATGAGGAGCGGCTCGAGCTGCTGCTCGAGACCCGCGATCGCCCCCCCTTTGCCCATTGCTGGCAACTGCCGGCGCTGCGCATCGACGAGACCCGGGATCGGGATCTCGATGCCGCCCAGCGCCGTCTAGTGGCGGAGTGGGGGCTTGGTCACTGCTACAGCGAGCAGGTCTGCACTCTCGGCAATCTGGAGCGGGATCCCCGCGGCTGGTCCACGACCCTGGTCTATCTCTGTCTGGTGGATCCGGAAGTGGAGGCGATCCACGGTTGCTGGCATCCGCTCGCCAACCTGCCGGGGCTGAGCCTCGCCTTCGACCATGTCCAGCTTATCGCCAAGGGACTGGAGCGGCTGCGGATCAAGAGCCGCTACAGCACCCTGCCGCTGCAACTGCTGGGGCCCGAGTTCACCCTCTCCGAGGTGCAGCGCGCCTTCGAAATCATCCTGCAAACACCCATGAATACGGCGGCATTTCGCAAGCGGATCCATCGCGCCGACATTCTGGTAGATACCGGCCGCAAGCGCACCGGCAAACAGCGTCCTGCCATCCTCTACCGGCTGGAGAGCCCCTGCTGCGTGATGTTCGATCAGGTGATGCACGGAGCGGAAGCATGAGTGAGACCGGTGTGCACAAGGTGCTGGTGAGTGCCTGCCTGCTGGGTCAGCCGGTGCGTTACGACGGTCAGAGCAAGGGGATCGTCAGCGACTGGCTGAGTGCGCTGGGAGCCGAAGGACGGGTGCTGGCGTTTTGCCCCGAAGTGGCGGGCGGTTTGCCGACCCCACGCCCCCCTGCCGAGCGACAGGGCGAGCGCGTAGTGACGGCGAGCGGGATGGATGTGACCGCCGAGTTTGATCGCGGCGCCGAGCTGACCCTCGCCCTCTGTCAGGCGCAGGGCATTCGCTTCGCCTTGCTGAAAGAGGGGAGCCCCTCATGTGGCAGCGGCCGTATCTATAACGGCCGCTTCGAAGGTGTTTCTGTGGCGGGCGAGGGCAAGACCACTGCTCTGCTGCGCCGCCACGGGATTGTGGTCTTTTCCGAAGATCAGTTGGCCGAGTTGGCTTCTGCGCTCTCTTTGGATTCCTCCCCGGATTTGGCGGCAACCGGCAGCGGCGCCTGACCGCTCTGCCACCCCTCCAGCACCTCGTCCTTCTCCTGCCAGCGCTGGTTTAGCCACTCCTGAAAACCGCGCTTGAACTGCTTGTCGTTGAAGTAATCTCCTATCAGCTGCTCATTCACCGGCAGCTCCTCAATCCGCACCTGAATGCGTTTTACCCGCCCCATCAGGAAGTCCTTGAACGGGGTCTCGGCGTTGTCCGGATAGCGGATGGTGACGTTGATCAGGCTGTCGAACTGTTCGCCCATGGCGGCCAGTGTGAAGGCCAGCCCCGCCGCCTTGGGCGGCATCAGGTGGCGATAGCGGGAGCGGGCGGCATCCCGTTTCTGCTCGGTGAAGCGGGTCCCTTCCACGAAGTTGATGACGGTAGTGGGGATGTGGCGAAACTTCTCGCAGGCGTTGCGGGTGGTCTCGATATCCTTGCCGCGCAGATGGGGATTTTTTAACAGAAACTCTCTCGAATAACGGCGCATAAAGGGCATATCGAGCCCCCAGCAGGCGAGCCCCAGCAGCGGGATGTAGATGAGCTCGTGCTTCATGAAGAACTTGGGCACCGGCAGCCTATCGCGGAACAGGTGGCCGAGCACCACGATATCGGTCCAGCTCATATGGTTGCTGATGATGAGATACCAGCCATCCTTGCGCAGCCTGGTGCTGTCCTCCACCTGCCAGTCGATGCGGGTGGTGAGGCGGATCACCAGCGCATTGCAGGCCAGCCACAGTCTCATGAAGCGGTTGTTGAGGCGGCTGCAGGCGCGGCCAAAGGCCGGGAGCGGCAGTATTAGTTTGGCCAGCGACACCAGCAGGATCAGGCTGGCGCACAAGGCGGTAAAGAGAATGGTCAGGCCCGCACTGATGATCAGCACCAGCGGGCCGGGAAGCAGGGATAGCATGAATGTTTACTGCGCCTTGGTTGCCAGCAGTTGGCTCAGGGTCTGGTCCTTTTCGTGCCAGATCCCGTTCAACCACTGTTGAAACTCTTGTTGGAACTCGGGGTCATTGAAGTAATCCCCCACCAGCTTGCGGTCGATCGGCAAATAGCGGACCTGAACCTTGATTTGCCCGACCCGGCCACACATGAAGTCCCAGTAGCTGGGGATGCCGTCCGGATAGGCGATGGTGACATCCACCAGTTGATGCAACTGGTCACCCATGGCTGCCAGGGTAAAGGCGATGCCGCCTGCTTTCGGTTGGAGCAGGTGACGATAGGGCGAACCCTGCTTCTGATGTTTGCCCTTGGTGAAGCGGGTGCCTTCGACGAAGTTCATCACACTCACTGGAATGTGGCGGAACCTGGCACAGGCTTTACGGGTTGTTTCAATGTCTTTTCCCTTCAGATGGGGATGCTTTTCCAGAAATTTCCTGGAATATCGCCGCATGAAGGGGAAGTCAAGCGCCCACCATGCCAGACCGAGAAAAGGTACCCAAATCAGCTCTTTCTTGAGGAAAAACTTCAGGAAGGGGATTTTTTGGTTAAAAACCCGCTGCAGTACCAGTATGTCGACCCAGGATTGATGGTTGGCAATCACCATATACCACTCATTCCGGTGCCCTTTGTCCACTCCGACCACCTCGAAAGGGGTTTTGATGATGGTTTTCTGGATCAGATTGTTGAAACCGATCCAGCAGCTGGCACAGCCATCGAGCAGCCAGTTGCAGAGGGTGCGCCACCCCTTGAGGGGGAGCAGGAGCTTGAGCAGACCCAGCGAGAAGATGGGGACAAACCAGAAGAGGGTGTTGAAAAAATAGAGCAGGGTGGAGAGGCTGCCGCGCAGTCGCTCTGTCAGCTTGTTGGGCATGAGTCGGGTCCGTCTTGCTGTCGATAAAGGGCCATCAAGTGGTCAGATCTGTGGCCATAATATCAGCCGATTGCCTGCGAGACCATTCAGAGCCGTTACGGGGTTGGACTCACCCTTTCCCTTCTGTCAGCTGCTGCGCAGTCGCGACAGCAGCCTGTCCATGGCGCGATAACCGAGCGCCTCGATAAGATGCTCCTTGCCGATGGCGGGTTGCCCGGCCAGATCGGCGATGGTGCGTGACACCCGCAGGATGCGATGCCAGGCCCGGATGCTGAGCCCCAGCTTCTGGATGGCGTTCTCCAAAAATTCGGCATCTTGCAGTGATAGTCGGCAAATATCCTCTATCTCGCGACTATCCAGCAGGTTGTTGAGCTTGCCGTTACGGCTCAGCATACGCTCTCGTGCCGCCAGCACCCGATCGCGGATCTGCCGGCTCGACTCCCCTCGCTCCGCCTTGCCGGTCAGACTCCCTTTGGGTAGCAGTGGCACTTCCACAGTCAGATCGAAGCGGTCGAGAAAGGGGCCGGAGAGTTTGCCGAGATAGCGCAGGATCTGATCCGGGCTGGAGCGAGTCTGGCCGTCGCCATAGTGTCCGCAAGGGCTGGGATTCATGGCGCCGACCAACTGGAAGCGGGCGGGGAAATCCACCTGGCGGGCGGCCCGGCTGATGGTGATGTGGCCGGTTTCCAGCGGCTCGCGCAGGGAGTCGAGCACCTTGCGCTCGAACTCGGGCAATTCATCCAGAAACAGCACTCCGTTGTGGGCCAGCGATATTTCGCCGGGCCGCGGGTGGCTGCCACCGCCCACCAGCGCCACCGCCGAGGCGCTGTGGTGGGGTGTGCGGTATGGTCTGTGGTGCCAGTGGCCGGCGCGCGGAGTGAGGCCCCCGATGGAGTGGATGGCGGCGGTCTGCTGCGCCTCCTGCTCGCTCAGCGGCGGCAGAATGCCGGGCAGACGGCTCGCCAGCATGCTCTTGCCGGTGCCGGGCGGGCCGATGAACAACAGGTTGTGGCTGCCGGCGGCGGCAATCTCCAGCGCCCGTTTGGCCTGTGACTGGCCGATCACATCCTGTAGATCCGGTACATCGGGCAGGCTCTCCGCGCTTTGTTGATCCGGCAGTGGCAGCTCGTACTGGCCGGCCAGCCAGGCGGTGACGGCCAGCAGTTGGTGAGCGGTGCGCACCTCGGCATCCTGAATGAGGGAAGCTTCGGGGCCGTTCTCCCGCGGTACCAGCAGGGTGCGCCCCGCATCGCGGCAGGCGAGTACGGCAGGCAGTACGCCGAGCACGGGACGAATTTCGCCGGTCAGGGCCAACTCCCCCAAAAATTCGTGATCGAGCAGATATTTTGCGGGTATCTGCTTGGAAGCGGCGAGAATGCCGATGGCGATGGCCAGATCGAAACGGCCCCCCTCCTTGGGCAGATCGGCGGGGGCCAGATTGACCGTGATGTGTTTGCTCGGGAACTCGAAGTTGCCGTTGAGCAGGGCGCTGCGCACCCGATCCCGCGACTCCTTCACCGAGGTTTCCGGCAGGCCGACCATGTTGAAGGCGGGCAGGCCGTTGGAGAGGTGAACTTCCACTGTAACTTGCGGGGCCGCGATCCCGAGGCTGGCACGGCTATAAACCACAGCTAATGACATAAATCCCGTCCTTGAGTTGATATATGTTCTGACTAACTGCTTGTTGTTGGTTTTTTATTCCAGAGTTCCGGCTGAGGAATAGCCAAAATCAGTGGGTTGTCACAGAAAAAAGGCTTGCCCAATAAAAATCATCGTGCTAGTTCTAATAGCCATTCGCGGTAAAAACCGCCCCAATTTCACAGGATTTCCGGTTGTAACTATGAACATGGCCTCCCGTTTCGTCAGCATTATTGTGGTCCTAGTGGTGATTATTATCTCACCGCTCGGGGCTCGTTTAGCTGCACGGAACAAGGGATAGACCCACCACCGGACAGAACGAAACAAGCGACCCCCGAGCCTCACAGCTCGGGGGTTTTTTTTCGACCAAAGGACAGGATTTTCCACATGAACGGCGCGCAGTTTTTGGTACAGGCTCTCAAGAAACAGGGTGTGACCCAGGTGTTTGGTTACCCGGGCGGGGCCATCATGCCGGTCTACGATGCCCTGTATGACGGTGGTCTGGCCCATCAGCTCTGTCGCCACGAGCAGGGCGCCGCCATGGCGGCGGTGGGCTACGCCCGCGCCTCTGGTCAGGTGGGGGTCTGCATTGCCACCTCCGGCCCCGGCGCTACCAATCTGGTGACCGGTCTGGCGGAGGCGCTGCTCGATTCGGTGCCGCTGGTGGCCATCAGCGGTCAGGTGCCCTGTTCCGCCATCGGTACCGATGCGTTTCAGGAGGTCGACGTGCTCGGCATGTCCCTCTCCTGTACCAAGCACTCCTTCATGGTGACTGATGCCGCCGATCTGGGGCGAGTGCTGGCAGAAGCTTTCGCCATCGCCACCGAAGGGCGCCCCGGCCCTGTGCTGATCGATCTCCCCAAGGATGTGCAGTTGGCCGCCGTGCCTGCCCAGAGCCCGCTGTTTGCAGTGGAAGAGTCGGAGGTGCTCAACCCCTCGGATCTGGCCGCAGCCCGCACCCTGCTGGCCGCCGCCGAGCGCCCGGTGCTCTACGTCGGTGGCGGGGTAGGCATGGCCAATGCCGAGCAGCAGTTGCGTGACTTTGCTGCCGTCACCGGCATGCCTGCGGTCACCACCCTCAAGGGGATTGGCGCGCTCGACCCCGATAGCGCCGTTTACCTCGGCATGCTCGGCATGCACGGTACCAAGGCGGCCAACTATGCGGTGCAGCAGTGCGACTTGCTGCTGGTGGTGGGCGCCCGTTTCGACGACAGGGTGACCGGCAAGCTGGAGGAGTTCGCCCCCGAGGCCAAGGTGATCCATCTCGATGTGGACGCCGCCGAGTTCGGCAAGCGCCGCGCCGCCGAGGTGGGGATCACCACGGATCTCAAACAGGTATTGCCACGTCTCGCTATGTCCCTCGCCATCGACCATTGGCGTGAGCACTGCGCCGCCATGGCCCGCGAATATGCGTTTCGCTACGACCATCCGGGTCAGGCAATCTATGCTCCGGCTCTGCTCAAGCAGCTCTCTGCCCGGCTGCCGGAGAGCAGCGTGGTGGCCTGCGATGTGGGTCAGCACCAGATGTGGGTGGCCCAGCACATGCGCTTCACCAGCCCGCGCAACCACCTCTCCAGCGCCGGTCTGGGTACCATGGGCTTTGGTCTGCCCGCTGCCATCGGCGCCAAGATGTCGCGCCCGGAGGATGAAGTGGTGCTGGTGAGCGGTGATGGCTCTTTCATGATGAACGTGCAGGAGCTCGGCACCATCCGCCGGGCCCAGCTCAAGGTGAAGATGGTGCTGCTGGATAACCAGCGCCTCGGCATGGTGCGCCAGTGGCAGGAGCTGTTCTTCGACGGCCGCTACAGCGAGACCATCCTCTCCGACAACCCCGATTTCGTCGCCCTGGCTGCCGCTTTCGGCATTCCGGGCGAGACCATTACATGCAAGGAGCAGATAGCCGGTGCCCTCGATCGCCTGCTGGCAAGCGAAGGCGCCTATCTGCTGCATGTGGCCATTTCAGAGGAAGAAAACGTCTGGCCCCTGGTTCCGCCGGGAGTCGCCAACCACAAGATGATGGAGCAACGCCCATGAACCCGCACACCCTTGCACAGCCAGCATTTGCACAACACACCCTGCATATCCATGCCCAGCCCAGACCGGAAGTGATGGAGCGGGTGCTGCGGGTGGTGCGTCACCGCGGCTTCAATCTCTGCGCCCTTAATATGGAGCAGGATTGCCAACAGCTGCGGATCACGGTTACTGTCGAGTCGGTGCGTCCCATCCAGCAGTTGTGGAGCCAGCTGGTTAAGCTGGTGGACGTCTCCCGGGTCGATGCACTGGAACAGCAACCCCGGATCAGAGCTTAAGGAGCCAAGCCAATGTCACAGCCTTCCCAATCCGCCACTCACCCCCAATACATCTGGTTCAACGGCAAACTGGTGCCCTGGCAGGATGCCCAGGTGCACGTCATGAGCCACGCCCTGCACTATGGCTCCTCGGTGTTCGAGGGGGTACGCGCCTACGACACCCCCAAAGGCACCTGCATTTTCCGTCTGCAGGAGCACACCCGCCGCCTGTTCGACTCCGCCAAGATCTACTGGATGGACGTCCCCTACAGCGAGTCCGACGTGAATGAAGCCTGCCGCACCGTGGTGCGCGAGAACGGCCTGAAGAGCGGCTATCTGCGCCCGCTGGCCTTTGTCGGCAATGTGGGGCTGGGGCTGCATCCGCCACTGGATGCCAAGGCCGACCTGATGGTGGCTGCCCTGCCGTGGGGCGCCTATCTGGGGGAAGAGGGGCTGAAAAACGGGGTGGATGTCTGCGTCACCTCCTGGAACCGACTCGCTCCCAACACCATTCCCACCGGCGCCAAGGCGGGCGGCAACTATTTGTCATCCCAGCTGATCAGCCGCGAGGCCAAGCGCAACGGCTTCGCCGAGGGGCTGGCACTGGATGTGAACGGCTACCTGAGCGAAGGGGCGGGTGAGAACCTGTTCCTAGTGAAGAACGGCGTACTGTTCACCCCGCCTGCTACCGCCGCCATCCTGCCCGGCATCACCCGCGACACCATCATGACGCTGGCCCGTGATCTGGGTTACGAGGTGCGCGAGCAGGCACTGCCCCGCGAGGCGCTCTATGTCGCAGACGAGATCTTCATGACCGGCACCGCCGCCGAGGTGACCCCGGTGCGCTCCGTTGATCGAATGAAGGTGGGCGCTGGCAGCCGTGGCCCGGTGACCGAGCAGCTGCAGAACGCCTTCTTCGGCCTGTTCAATGGCAAGACCGAAGACAAGTGGGGCTGGCTGACCCCAGTCAACGACTGATGAGAGAGGGGAGGCGTCATGCCTCCCCGAGTCGCTTCCGGTGAGCGCTTCCCAGAGGAGTCTTCACCAGGATCGATTCTGATCCACTCGTATCATCACCGCATAACGCATCGAGCCCATATGGGCATTCAGGGAGTAGAGACAATGCCGAAGTTGAGATCCGCCACCACCACCCACGGACGTAACATGGCCGGGGCCCGCGCCCTGTGGCGTGCCACCGGAATGACCGATCAGGATTTCGGCAAGCCCATCATCGCCGTGGTCAACTCCTTCACCCAGTTCGTGCCGGGCCACGTCCACCTCAAGGATCTGGGCCAGCTGGTGGCGCGCGAGATCGAGGCCGCAGGCGGCGTTGCCAAGGAGTTCAACACCATAGCAGTAGATGACGGTATCGCCATGGGCCACGGCGGCATGCTCTACTCCCTGCCCTCCCGCGAGCTGATTGCTGATTCGGTGGAGTATATGGTCAACGCCCACTGCGCCGACGCCATGGTCTGTATCTCCAACTGCGACAAGATCACCCCGGGGATGCTGATGGCCGCCCTGCGCATCAATATCCCGGTGATCTTCGTCTCCGGCGGCCCGATGGAAGCGGGCAAGACCAAGCTCTCCGACCAGATCATCAAACTGGATCTGGTGGACGCCATGATCCAGGGCGCCGATCCCAAGGTATCGGACGCCCAGAGCGAACAGGTGGAGCGCAGTGCCTGCCCCACCTGCGGCTCCTGCTCCGGCATGTTTACCGCCAACTCCATGAACTGTCTGACCGAGGCGCTCGGTCTCTCCCAGCCGGGTAATGGCTCCATGCTGGCGACCCATAGCGACCGCGAGCAGCTGTTCAAGCTGGCGGGTCAGCGCATCGTGACGCTGGCCAAGCGCTGGTATGAACAGGATGACGAGAGCGCCCTGCCGCGCAATATCGCCACCAAGGCGGCGTTCGAGAACGCCATGGCGCTCGATATCGCCATGGGCGGATCCACCAATACCGTGCTGCACCTGCTGGCAGCGGCGCAGGAGGCCGGGGTGGACTTCACCATGGCCGATATCGACCGCATGTCCCGCAAAGTGCCTCAGCTCTGCAAGGTGGCGCCCTCCACCCAGAAATATCATATGGAAGATGTGCACCGTGCCGGTGGCGTGGTCGCCATTCTGGGTCAGCTGGAAAAAGCGGGCCTGGTGCATGGGGATACCCGTACCGTGCTGGGTTGCTCCCTCGTCGAACAGCTCAATGAATATGACGTCAGCCGCCAGCCGAGTCAGGAGGTGGTGGACTTCTACCGCGCCGGGCCGGCCGGGATCCGCACCACCAAGGCGTTCAGTCAGGATTGCCGCTGGCCGGAGCTGGATCTGGACCGCGCCGAAGGCTGCATCCGCTCGCTGGACAACGCTTACAGCCAGGAGGGCGGCCTCGCCGTGCTTTCCGGCAACCTCGCGGTCAACGGCGCCATCGTCAAGACTGCCGGGGTGGATGAGGAGAACCTCACCTTCCGTGGCCCGGCCCGGGTATTCGAGAGTCAGGAGAGCGCGGTGAGCGGCATCCTCGATGGTACCGTGAAAGCAGGCGAGGTAGTGGTGATCCGCTACGAAGGGCCGAAAGGGGGTCCGGGCATGCAGGAGATGCTCTACCCCACCACTTATCTCAAGTCCATGGGGCTCGGCAAGGCGTGCGCCCTGATCACCGACGGCCGCTTCTCCGGCGGTACCTCGGGCCTCTCCATCGGCCACGTCTCGCCGGAAGCAGCCTCTGGCGGCACCATAGGTCTGGTGGAGGATGGCGACATCATCAGCATCAATATCCCGGCCCGCAGCATGGTGCTGGAGGTGGCCGACAGCGTGCTGGCCGCCCGCCGCGTCGCCGTGGAAGCCCGTGGCTGGAAGCCGCTCGATCGTCAGCGTCAGGTCTCCTTTGCCCTGCGCGCCTACGCCATGTTCGCCACCAGTGCCGACAAGGGCGCGGTTCGCGATCGCTCGATGCTGGGGGAATAAATCATGGTCTCTGCGGCGGATTATCTACGCAAGGTGTTGCTCTCCCCCGTCTATGAGGCGGCGCGGGTGACCCCCCTGCAAACCCTGAAGAAACTTTCCGAGCGGCTCGGCAACCATGTCAGCCTGAAGCGGGAGGATCTGCAACCGGTCCACTCCTTCAAGCTGCGCGGCGCCTATCACAAGATCGCCACCCTGACCGAGGAGCAGAAGGCGCGCGGCGTTATCGCCGCCTCTGCTGGCAACCACGCACAGGGGGTCGCCCTGTCGGCCGCCAAGCTCGGCATCAAGGCGATCATCGTGATGCCCAAGACCACGCCGGACATCAAGATCGACGCGGTGCGCCGGCAGGGCGGCAACGTCATGCTGTTTGGCAACAGTTTCGACGAGGCCTACGGCGAGAGCCGCCGCCTCTCCGAGCTGGAGGGTTACACCCTGATCCCGCCGTTTGACGACGTCGAGGTGATCGCCGGGCAGGGCACCATCGGCAAGGAGTTACTGGAGCAGGATACCCACCTCACTCACGTCTTTGTGCCGGTGGGCGGCGGTGGGTTGGCCGCCGGGGTGGCGGTCTATATCAAGCAACTGCTGCCGGATGTGAAGGTGATCGGGGTGGAGGCGGAGGGCTCCGCCTGCCTCAAGGCCGCGCTGGCGGCCGGCGAGCCGGTCAATCTGGAGCGGGTCTCGCTGTTTGCGGACGGGGTGGCGGTCAAGCGCATCGGCGAGGAGACCTTCCGCCTGTGCAACCAGTATCTGGACGAGGTGGTGACTGTCTCCAACGACCAGATCTGCGCCGCACTGAAAGACATCTTCGACGACTGCCGCGCCATCGCCGAGCCGTCGGGCGCCCTCTCGCTGGCGGGCCTCAAGGCCTACAGCGAGCGGGAGCAGGTCAAAGGGGGGCGGATGGCGGCCATTCTCTCCGGCGCCAACGTTAACTTCCACAGCCTGCGCTACGTGTCGGAGCGCTGCGAGATCGGCGAGAAGCGCGAGGGCATGCTGGCGGTGACCATCCCCGAGCGCAAGGGGGCCTTCCTCGACTTCTGTCGTCAGCTTGGCCCCCGCATGGTGACCGAGTTCAACTATCGCTACGCCGATGCCGAACAGGCGTCGCTGTTCGTTTCGGTGCGCCTCACCGGCGGTGACGAAGAGCTCGGCCAGATCATCGATCAGCTCGGTGGCAACGGCTATCCAGTGGTCAACATGACCGAGAGCGAGCTGGCCAAGAATCATGTGCGCTACATGATTGGCGGCCGCCCGGCCCGGCCCCTTGGTGAGCGTCTCTACAGCTTCAAGTTTCCGGAGCAGCCTGGCGCCCTGATGCGCTTCCTCGAGACACTGGGTTGTCGCTGGAACATCAGCCTGTTCCACTACCGTAACCACGGTGCCGACTACGGCCGCGTGCTCTGCGCCTTCGAGCTGCCGGATGAAGACGTGGCAGCCTTCCACGACTACCTGCGCGAGATTGGCTACGGCTGGAAAGAGGTGAGCGACGACCCCGCCTACCGGCTATTCCTGGCTAGTTGATGGCGGGATCGCGATGAAGCAGGAGGGAGGCGTTGTCCTCCCTCTGTTTTTAGGCTGCAATTGGGAACTTCTGTCTGAGCCATTGAAATCCATGGGCCAGTGCCATCAGCAGCAGGGTGCCGGGCAGCACCGTTTGCCACAGGAAGGCTGGCTCTTGTCCTGTCATCAGGATCAGCAAGGGATTGGCGCCCGCCGGAGGGTGAAGAATATTCAGTCCCTGCATCAGGGCGATGGCCAGCCCGGTTGCCAGAGCCATCTGCATTTCAGCAGGGAGGGGAAGCAGGCCGATGACCAGTCCGACGCAGGCCGTCAGCAGGTGTCCACCCAGCACGTTTTTGGGGCGCGCCAGCGGACTATCTGGCAGGGAAAACAACAACACACAGCTGGCCCCGAAAGGTGCCATGACTAGCGCGACATGCCAGCTCAGATTGAGCCATCCCAATATGCCGATGGTGAGTGCGGCGCCCACACCTGCCCATAACGGGCCATACCATTTTGTCATCATGCTTTCCTCTTGGTTTGCCAGAACTGATTAGGCACATTAGGTAGACAGATCGGTGTACTTCAAGAGGCAAATCATGAGTGAGAAGCGTCAACAACTGGTGGCGACGGCCTACCGTCTGTTCAACCGTCATGGCTTTCATGCCACCGGCATAGATCGCATCTGGGCCGAGGCGGGGAGTACCAAGCGCACCCTCTATCGCCACTTCCCGACCAAGGATGCCTTGATTGAGGAGGTGCTGCTCGCTCGTGACCGGGAGTTCTTCGCCTTGCTTGACCAGCGGCTGGCCGGTGTGAGTGGACGTGAAGCTCGCCTGCAGGCGCTGTTTGACGGCTTCGCAGAGTGGTTTGGCCGCTCTGATTTCTATGGCTGCAACTTTATCAACGCCAGCGCCGAGTTTGCCGACCCGCGCCATCCGGTGCGCAAGCTGGTGATGGCCCACAAGCAGGCGTTACTGGGCTGGGTGATAAACCAGCTCAACTGTTCTCTGGCACAGGCCACCGAGCTTTGCCTGTTGCTGGAGGGGGCGATCGTGATGGCTCACAGCTATCAGCAGCCACTGGCGCTGGAGCAGGCCAGAATGCTGGCAAAGACCATTTTGACCGACGATACCGCGATAATGCAGGCAGCTTCACACTCCTGAGCTGCTGGTCATTTGAGGCTGCGTTCGGATGGGATACCCTGAATAGCGGAGAGGCCGCCTGACGGCTTCACACAGGGAAAGTGCGCACTCAGGCGCCCATAACGACTTATTGCAGAGGCGAAAATATGAATAAATCCATGCTTGCCGTATTGGTCAGTGGTTTGCTGGCGGCCGGAGCCGTGCAGGCCGCCGCTCAGGACAATACCTGGTATGTCGGTGGCAAGGCCGGTTGGTCCAATTACTATGGCGTTGACCACAACCAGTATGCCGAGTCGATTGCCCAGACGTTGGGTAATACCAGCGAGAACACGGATGATCTGGGTCTGGGCCTGTTCGCCGGTTACCAGCTCAACCCCAACCTGGGGTTCGAGCTGGGTTATGACTGGCTTGGCAAATACGACACCACTTCGGGCACTGGTGCCAATACCCTCAATACCGAAGCCAAGAGCCAGATGATTCAGGCCACCATGAAGATCAGCTTCCCGGCAACAAATGTGCTCGATCTTTATGGTCGACTGGGCGGTGCCTATGCCTGGACGGATAGCGAGATCAGCTTCGCCAATACCAGCGAGACCGGTAAAAAGCATGGCGCCGCATTTGTCGGGGCGCTGGGTGCCGAGTACGCCATCGATCGTGATTGGGCCGCCCGTCTGGAGTACCAGTACACTACGCCGCTGGGAGATGCCTCTCTCGATCGCTCAGGCATCGAGCTGGATAACGGCCTGATCTCGTTCGGCATGCTCTATCGTTTCGGTCAGCAAGGGGGTGAGGTTGTTGTGCCGGCGCCAGCTCCGGCAGCCGAGCCTGCCCCGGCTGTGGTGGTGGAGCCCAAGACCTTCAGCCTTAGTTCCGATGTGCTGTTCGAGTTCAACAAGGCGACCCTGAAACCTGCCGCCAGCCAGGCGCTCGATGCCCTGTTCAGCCAGATTGTGGCGGCCAATCCGAAGGATGGCGTCGCGACCGTGGTCGGTTATACCGACCGCATCGGCTCCGACAACTACAACCTGGCCCTCTCCGAGAAGCGGGCCCAGAGCGTGGCCAGCTATCTGGTAGCCAAAGGCTTGTATGCTGACAAGGTGCGGGTCGAAGGGCGTGGCAAGGCCAATCCGGTTACTGGCAACAACTGCGCCAGCCGTTCCAAACAGGAGCTGATTGCCTGTCTGGCACCGGATCGTCGGGTTGAAATCCATCTGGAAGGGGTTTCCCAGCCGGCGCAGTGATGCTGCGGCTAGAGATGGGATTCGAGAAGAACGGGAGGCCAGGCCTCCCGTTTTCTATGGTCAGCGTGATCGGATGGTGGTGCAGACCTGATTTGCCAACATCATGAGTTAACGAATCTTTTCCTAATAGGAATAGTTATTATATTTCCAGGAAATTACAGGATAAAAAAATAGAATTAAACTTTGCGCCTGAAGATTCTTTTGGTTAGAATCTCTGCGTGTTATCAATAGACAGGTAAATATTATGGACTGCGACAGTTGTAGCCGATTGCAAATCGCGATGCGGGTTTACCAGAGCTGAGGCCGAATATTTTATCTTCTCTCTCACTCTGATTGCTCGAATCACAAGCATAGAGTGCAGCATCTATATGAGTCAGCATCGACTCTCACAACCTCTTTATCCCGCCTTCATCAGGGATTACGGTTGTAAATCTGGATCGTTCCGCTCATCTGCGAGCCATGCGCGCCTCGCGACCCCTGCAATTGAACGCTTCATCATGCATCCCGGTACTGCCCGTCAGGGCCGTCACAGCGTCGGAACCATGCATCCGTGCCGTGGTCGGGAAGGGATCAAGCGTAAAATAACAAGATGGATAATCTCATATTGAAAACTATTTCGTTTTCGATATGGCAGGTTGCACATTAAAATAAATGATGTGATTGATTAATATATTTCGGCGGTGGCAAGGGTCGCGCTGTAATATTTCTATAGGCGTGGTTTTCTCCGATGTTCTTACCCGCCAGATATCACTGATACTATTTCCTGCCCGCATCCAGTTATTTCAAACTGTCGTAATCCTGATTTTCTTTATGGGTGATGCCGCTCTAGTTGCGGGATCACCGGATTGGTCCGCTGATAATGCAGACTCGCGGCCATGCCTGCCAACGACAGTGTGTATCGCTGTCCATGGTTCGTCCGGCCCTCTCTCCACCCCACTCGGAGGATATCGTATGACCGAAGAGCCCAAACCTCGACCCTCGGGGTTCACGTCTCCCCACTCCTGATCCCCCCTGCGGGGACGGGATGCGGTGTTCTGACCCCTGATCTGACCCAACCATGCAGGTTAGCTCGACGGCAGACATTTGTCTGACGAGCCGCCCCGTGCGCGCCAGTTGAGCGTGCCGGCAACGAGTCGGGTTCACAGCTTTCGATATCAGTACTGACGCCTGGCCTGGCCCGCGACAGGGCCCTTCTGCAAGCGAAAATCAGGATTTAAAGTTATGAAGCAACAACATACTGCCAGCCGGCACAAGCAACAGGGGTTCGTCGCCCCGGGCCGTGCCAATGAGAAGCTCTCCTCCCGGGTGCTCGACGAGGCCGACAAGTCCCTCGAATACACCCTCACTGCCGTGCGCGGCAATATCGACGGCCTGACCGCGACCGAGGCGGCCAACCGTCTGGTCCAGTTTGGCCCCAACGAGGTGACCCACGACAAGCCGCCCCATCCATTGATCCAGCTGCTGCAGGCGTTCAAAAACCCGTTTGTGATGGTCTTGATGGTGCTTGGGCTGGTCAGTTACGTGATGGACGTGCTGATGGCCGAGCCGGGTGATGAGGACTGGGTCAAGGTGATCATCCTCGGTGTCATGGTGGGCCTGAGCGGTCTGCTGCGCTTCTGGCAGGAGTACCGTTCCGTCAAGGCGGCCGAGGCGCTCAAGTCACTGGTGCGCAACACTGCCACTGTACAGCGTCGTCCCTCGCCGGGCGCTACCCCCCAGCGCAAGGAGGTGGCAATGACCGAGCTGGTGGCCGGAGACATAGTGCACTTGCAGGCGGGAGACATGATCCCCGCCGACATCAAGCTGATTGAATCCCGCGATCTCTTCATCAGCCAGGCGGTGCTGACCGGTGAAGCACTGCCGGTAGAGAAGTATGACACTCTGGGAGCTGTGGCCGAGAAGTCGGCAGACGGCAACAGCACAGGGGACGTGGGGTTGCTCGATCAGCCCAACATCTGCTTCATGGGCACCAACGTGGTGAGCGGTACAGCCAAGGCTGTGGTGGTGGCCACCGGCAGCGACACCTACTTCGGTTCGCTGGCCCGCAACGTGGTGAGCCACAAGCGCATCGAGACCAGTTTCGATCGCGGCGTCAACAGCGTCACCAGGCTGCTGATCCGCTTCATGCTGGTGATGGTGCCCATCGTCTTCATGCTCAGTGGTATCAGCAGTGGTGACTGGATGTCGGCGCTCACCTTCGCGCTGGCGGTGGCGGTAGGGCTCACCCCCGAGATGCTGCCGATGATCGTCTCCGCCAACCTGGCGCGAGGGGCGGTGGCCATGGCCAAGCGCAAGGTGGTGGTCAAACGGCTCAACTCGGTGCAGAACTTCGGTGCCATGGACGTGCTCTGCACCGACAAGACAGGTACCCTGACCCAGGACAAGATCATCCTCGAGCACCACTACGACGTGCGTGGCAACCGGGACGACCGGATCCTGCAGCTGGCCTGGCTCAACAGTTATCATCAGAGCGGCATGAAGAACCTGATGGACATCGCGGTGATCGAGCATGCCGATGTGCTGGGAGCTGGCTGCAAGCCGGCTGGTTACAGCAAGGTGGATGAGTTGCCATTCGACTTCGTGCGCCGCCGTCTGTCGGTGATCGTACAGGATGAGCGTGGCCAGCAGCTGATGGTCTCCAAGGGGGCGGTGGAAGAGATGCTGGCCGTCTCCAGCCAGATCGCCGATGGCCAGGAGGTGCGGGATCTGACCGACGCCGATCGCCTTGCCCTGCTGCGCCAGAGCGAGGAGTTCAACGCCGAGGGGTATCGGGTGCTGATCGTGGCAACCCGCGAGATCCCGGCGGGCGAGCGCAAGCAGAGCTATCGCACCAGTGACGAGGTCAATCTGGTGGTGCGCGGCTTCCTCACCTTCTTCGATCCGCCCAAGGATTCGGCTGCACCAGCCATCCGCGCGCTGAACGACTATGGCGTGGCGGTCAAGGTGCTGACCGGTGACAACCCCATCATCACCAGCAAGGTGTGTCGCGATGTGGGGCTGGAGCCCGGCGTGCCGCTGCTCGGCAAGGATATCGAAGGGATGGACGACGTGGCGCTGTGCGAAGCGGTCAAACAGACCACCATCTTCGCCAAGCTCACCCCGTTGCAGAAGTCGCGGGTAGTGAAGGCGCTGCAGGCCAACGGCAATACCGTCGGTTTCCTCGGTGACGGCATCAATGACGCGCCGGCGCTGCGGGATGCGGACGTGGGGATCTCGGTGGATAGCGGTGCCGACATTGCCAAGGAGACTGCCGACATCATCCTGCTGGAGAAGAGTCTGATGGTGCTGGAGGAGGGGGTGATCAAGGGGCGCGAGACCTTTGGCAACATTCTCAAGTACCTCAACATGACCGCCAGCTCCAACTTCGGCAACGTCTTTTCGGTGCTGGTCGCCTCCGCCTGGTTGCCCTGGGCACCCATGCTGGCGATGCAGATGCTGATCCAGAATCTGGTGTATGACGTCTCCCAGATGCTGCTGCCGTGGGACAAGATGGACCCCGAGTTTCTCAAGCGGCCGCGCAAGTGGGAGGCGAGCAACATCAAGCGCTTCATGCTCTGGCTTGGCCCGACCTCGTCGGTGTTCGATATCAGCACCTACTGCCTGATGTGGTTCGTGTTCGGTGCCGGTGCCCTCTATGCCACCGCCAACGGCAGCATGGATCCGCTGGTCAACGGTCAGGCCATCATGAACTCCGGCTGGTTTATCGAGGGGCTGGTGTCGCAGACGCTGGTGGTACATATGCTGCGTACCCGCAAGATCCCGTTCCTGCAGAGTACCGCTACCCTGCCGGTGCTGCTCTCCACCTCGATCGCCATTGCTATCGGCTGTTACCTGCCCTTCTCGCCTGTGGCTGAGCACTTCGGCTTCATCACGCTGGATGGGCCCAAGTACTTCATGTGGCTGGTGATCACCATGCTGGCCTACATGGGGCTGACCCAGACCGTCAAGAGCATCTACATCAAGCGCCACGGCCAGTGGTTCTGATGACGTGCTAGCTGACGGGCCGGTGTGATCCCGGCGCGACAGAAAAAAGAGAGCCAGCCCGCGCAAGCGGACTGGCTCTCTTTATTTGGTGTGACCCGACTCCCTTGTTGGCGAGTACCGGCCTGTGGCTTAGAGCTTGAACAGCGGGCGCAGGCGGATGCCGATCAGGCTGCCGGCGAGGGCCATCAGCATCCAGACCCAGCCGTGCAGGCTGCCGGAGGCGGTGCCATCAAAGAAGCCGCCGAGGTTGCAGGCGCTGTACATGGCGCCCATCCCCATCAGCAGGCCGCCGAGGATGGAGGCCAGACTGTTGCCGATCCGCATCGGGGCGAAGTTGCCACCACCGCTGATGCAGCGCGCCAGCATGGCCCCCAGAATGCCGAGCCAGAACATGCCGACCATGGGGTTGATGAAGAGCGGCTGGGCCAGCTTGGGGTTGCCCTCGAACAGGCCGAACAGAGAGGCGCCGCGCAGCGCCATGTCATAGACGGCGCCGGTGATGGTCCAGGCCGAGCCGTGCAGGGCGACGACAATAGAGTTGAGTATGGCGATGATGATGCCGCCGGTCAGCACGGTGAAGCGGCCATCGCGCCAGAACAGATTGCCGCCGCTGAAGAGGGGCTTGAGTTCGCCGGTACGCTTGAGTTCGCTCTTGCGAAACAGCAGGAACAGCATGGCGACCAGCGCCAGGTTGAGCAGCATGCCGCTCCAGATATTGCCGGTCAAATCCTTGGCCAGCACCACATGGCTGGAGAAGGTGGCCTCCAGTTCGGGGCGGAACTGGTTGCTGATGAGGGTGCCGATGCCGTAGCAGATCAGCACCAGCCAGAAGCGGGGTTGTCCCTCGCCGCAGCAATAAAGAGTGCCGGTGGCACAGACGCCTGCCAGCTGCATGCCGATGCCGAACAGGAAGGCACCGACGATGAAGGGAATGCCGATAGCCATCACGTTACCCACCATGGCATCGCCAAACAGGGCGTGGCTAAAGGAGAGGAAGGTGGTGAACAGCAGAATTTCGATGGCGATGGTGAGCAGGTGAACCCGCACATAGTAACTGTTGCGCTTGGTCAGCATCTCGCGCCAACCGAAGACGATGCCGAAGCGGCTGAAGGAGAGGGTGAAGCCGAAGCCGAATCCGATCAGGGCCATCAGAGCCCATTTCATACCAAAGGTGTTGCCAAGCCAGAGTAACGCTCCCCCCGCGATTGCCACGATGGGGAGCGACCATTTTCGAGTCATAGCTGTAATTCCTTATAGCTGGATGGAGAATAGGGAGTGCGGATCCTATTCCCACATTGAGTCCAAGGCTACCGGTTTAACAGGTCAGGGGGCGAGAAAATGGCATATCGCTTCTGATGACTTTGTTAGCTACTGATTTGATTTTGAAGGCTTTATATTGCTCGTTGCAGCAGGACGCTTGCCGTTGCGCAGCCCATCCAGCGTGAAGATCAGCAGCGCGCTCCAGATACAGGCGAAAGTAAGAGCCTTGTCCATTGCCAGCTCCTCGCCGTAGAGAGTGACAGCGAGGATGAACATCAGGCTGGGGCCTATGTACTGGAAGAAGCCCAGGGTGGAGAGCTTGAGCCGTGTCGCGGCGGCGGTGAAGCAGAGCAGGGGGGCCGTGGTGACGGCGCCTGCGGCGATCAGCAGCAGGTTGAGGTGCCAGTCGTTCTGGGTGAGATGGCTGGTGGGGCTGTCGGCAAAGCCCCACAGATAGATGGCCGCAGGCGGCAGCATGATCATGGTTTCGATCAGCAGACCGGTGAGAGCATCGAGTGCCAGTTTTTTGCGCACCAGTCCATAGATGGCAAAACTCGATGCCAGCACCAGCGCAATCCAGGGCAAGGAGCCAAAGGCGATAAGCTGGATGGCCACGCCGGCAAAGGCCAGCGCCACCGCCCACCACTGCAGGCGGCGCAGTTTCTCGCTCAGAAACACCATTCCCAACAGTACGTTGAACAGCGGGTTGATGTAGTAGCCGAGGCTGGCATCCAGCATATGGCCGTTGTTGATGGCCCAGATGAACAGCAGCCAGTTGCCGCCGACGGTAACCGAGGTAAACGCCAGGGTGAGCAACACTTTTGGCTGGCGCAGCACCGCCTGCACCTTGTGCCACTGGCGCCCTGCCAGGGTGAGTACCATCAGCAGCACGCAGGACCAGATCATCCGGTGGGTCAGGATCTCGGCGGCCGGAACGGCAGAGATGGTCTTGAAATAGATGGGGGCTATGCCCCAAAGGGTATAGGCGCACAGGGCGTAGATGACGCCCTGACGCTGGATCTGTTGCGGCATGCGGATGACCTTTACTGAAGCGTTGGATGCGGGAAAACATCGCAAAAAATCAGTGTAGCGATCCTTTTGCGGGGAAAGAAGCGAATAAACGAAGTTTGAGGGATAGGAGGAGTGTGGCTGGCAGGTCAACCTTTACCGCGGCGGATCTTGTCGACGTCCATCAACAGCCACAACATCAGGGCGATGGCTGAGATCCAGGGGCCCCAGGTCACGTAGGCCTCGCCGTGCCCCAGCACGAAGAACAGCAGGGGCAAACCGATCACCAGAAAAAGTACGCTTCCCAGAAAAAATAGCATTTTTGTCTTTATATTTAACATGTTGGCTTTTTTATCATTATAAGGATTGAGCCCGGTGATGGAAGGCCAAAAATGCAAAAGGGGGATTTCTCCCCCTTTTTGATCCGATAGTGCTGCTTGTCGTGTTATTCCAGCTGAATCCAGGTGCTTTTCAGCTCGGTGTACTTCTCCAGCGCATGAAGTGACTTGTCGCGACCGTTACCGGACTGTTTGAAGCCGCCAAACGGCATGGTCATGTCACCGCCGTCCCAGTTGTTGACGAACACGGTACCGGCGCGCAGGGCGCGGGAACCTTTCACCGCCTTGTTGAGATCCGCCGTCCAGATCGCCGCCGCCAGCCCATAGTCGGTGTCGTTGCCCAGCGCAATGGCCTCCTCCAGCGTATCGAAGCCGGTCACCGCCAGCACAGGGCCGAAGATCTCCTCGCGGAAGATGCGCATCTGCGGGGTCACGTCGTCGAAGATGGTGGGTTCGATATAGAAGCCGCCACTCTCCATATTGGTGCGGTTGCCCCCCAGCAGCAGCTTGGCCCCCTCCTGCTTGCCAATCTCGATATAGTGCAGCACCTGCTCCATCTGGATGTGATCCACCATGGCGCCGATGCGGGTCGCAGGGTCGAGCGGGTTGGCCGAGATCCACTCGCGGGCATGGGCCAGCAGTCGCTCCATAAATTGCGGTTTGATGCTGTTTTGCACCAGCAGGCGAGAGGCGGCAGTACACACCTCGCCCTGGTTGTAGAAGATGGCGCCAGCGGCGCTCTTGGCCGCAGCGTCCAGATCCGGCGCATCCGCCAGTATGATGTTGGGGCTCTTGCCGCCGCACTCCATAAAGGCGCGCTTGAGGTTGGACTTGCCGGAGCACTCCACCAGATGTTTACCGATCTTGGTGGAGCCGGTGAAGGTGATGCAGTCCACATCCATATGCATGGCCAGCGCCTCGCCCACGATGTGGCCAAAGCCCGGCAGCACGTTGAACACACCGTCCGGAATGCCCGCTTCCTTGGCCAGGCCGGCGATACGCAGGGCGGTCAGGGGGGATTTCTCGGAAGGCTTGAGAATGACCGAGTTGCCGGTAGCGAGCGCTGGGCCCAGCTTCCAGCAGGCCATCACCAGCGGGAAGTTCCACGGTACTATGGCGGCAACGACCCCGAGCGGTTCCCGGGTCACCAGCGCCAGGGCGGATTCCTCGACCGGCGCGACTTGATCGTAGATCTTGTCGATCGCTTCGGCGTTCCAGGCGATGCAGTTGGCGGCGGCAGGGGCATCGTAGCCCATGGCATCGCCGATGGGTTTGCCCATGTCCAGCGACTCCAGCAGTGCCAGCTCCACCTTGTTGAGACGCATCAGTTCGGCGAAGCGCTGCATGATCAGCTTGCGCTGTTTCGGCGGCAGGCCGCTCCAGCGCTTGTCGTTGAAGGCATCACGCGCGGCCTGTACCGCCAGCTCGGCATCGGCGGCATCGCAGGCTGCTACCTTGGTCAGCAGCTTGCCGTTGGCCGGGTTGATACAGTCGAAGGTGGCACCATTGACGGCATCCCGATAGCTACCGTTGATAAAGGCTTGTGAGGGCAGGGTCAGATGGGCGGCCTTGTGTTGCCACTGGGCCAGGGTCAGGTCACTCATGTTCACTCCTTGAACCGGCAAAAGTCATTGTCCGCGTATCAATATGCTAAACATCCTGCCACTTGTAAATCCATTTTGTAACAATTCATTAAACATTGGCGGCTGGCTGGTCCCTTATCACCCTGTTAGAAACTGGCGGGGGTATTGGCCGAAATCAATACGCACTCCTGCTCGCCCACATTGCGAAAACGGTGAGGAGTGCGGCTGTCGAAGTAGTAGCCGTCCCCCGGTGTCAGCAGGTAGATCTGCTCACCCACGGTCACTTCAACCTCGCCCTTGATGACGATGCCGCACTCTTCACCCTCGTGGCTCAGCATGTCGTCGCCAGTGTCGGCGCCCGGTGGCAGCACCTCCTGCAACATGCCGATGGCACGGTTGGCACGGCTGTGGCCCACCAGCCGGTAGCTAATGGGGTGAGTGCCGAGATCCGGCATATCGGCGGCGCGAAAGATCACTTCGGAGTCCATTTCGGTCTCGTCAGTAAAGAAGCTGGCCAGTGACATGGGGATCCCTTCCAGCACCTTGCGCAGGGAGGCAACTGACGGGCTCACCTGATTCTTTTCGATCTGGGAGATGAATCCGTTGGTCACGCCCGAGCGTTTGGCCAGCTCGCGCTGGGAGAGGGCCGCCTTGGTGCGAACCGCCTTGAGACGGTGACCGATATCCATCGATAGACACTCCTTGACTGTTTACTATTATTAAATTTGTGTTAAATATCTTATACCACCCTGTAGAGTCATCTAGCTAGGGGTGGCATCAGACAGGGCGATAATGAGCCCTTTTTTATGGATTCAGGTGTTTAATTTAATAGGCAATGGCCAATAGTTGCTAAACACCTTAAGGATGAGGTGACCATGAAACCGATCAGCGACATCAATACTCCCTCCGACATGTCCGCCTTCTGGATGCCGTTCACCGCCAACCAGCAGTTCAAGGCGGCGCCGCGCATCCTGAAGTCGGCGGAGGGGATGTATTATCACTCAGAGGATGGCCGCAAGATACTGGATGGCACTGCCGGACTCTGGTGTTGCAACGCGGGCCATGGTCGGCGCGAGATTGCCGAGGCGGTCTCCCAGCAGATTTCCCACCTCGATTTCGCCCCCACTTTCCAGATGGGCCACCCGTTGCCGTTCGAGCTGGCCAACCGGCTGGTGGAGATCGCTCCCCAGGGCTTTGGCCATGTCTTCTATACCAACTCCGGCTCAGAGTCGGTTGATACCGCGCTCAAAATCGCACTGGCCTGGCAGCGGGCTCGCGGTCAGGGCACCCGCACCCGGCTGATTGGTCGCGAGCGGGGTTATCACGGGGTTGGCTTTGGCGGCATCTCGGTGGGGGGCATTCCTGGCAATCGCAAGTGGTTTGGCTCCCTGCTGACCGGGGTGGATCATTTGCCCCATACCCTCAACATCGCCAAAAATGCCTTCACCAAAGGGTTGCCTGAGGAGGATGTGGCGCTGGCCGACGAGCTGGAGAAGATCGTTTTTCTGCACGATGCCAGCAACATAGCGGCGGTGATCGTCGAACCCATCGCCGGCAGTACCGGCGTGCTGATGCCGCCCAAAGGCTACCTCAAGCGGCTGCGGGAGATCTGCACCAAACACGGCATCCTGCTGATTTTTGACGAGGTGATCACCGGTTTCGGTCGCCTTGGCTCTCCCTTCGCCGCGCAGGAGTTCGATGTCATCCCCGACATGATCACCTGCGCCAAGGGGCTCACCAACGGCGCTATCCCCATGGGAGCTGTGCTGGTGCAAAAGCATATTTATGACGACATGATGGCGGCAGGTAAGGGGGCTATCGAGCTGTTCCACGGCTACACCTATTCCGGTCATCCGGTGGCTGCTGCTGCGGGTCTGGCGACCCTCGAGATCTATCGCAGCGAGAACCTGCTTAGCCGCGCCGCGGATCTGGCGGGCTACTGGGAGGAGGCGGCCCATTCGCTGAAGGGCTGCAAGCATGTGAAGGATGTGCGCAACTACGGGCTGGTGGCCGGTATCGAACTTGAATCCATGCCGGATGCGCCGGGCAAGCGCGCCTATGAGGTGTTTGTCCGCTGCTTCGAGAAGGGGGCGCTGATCAGGGTGACCGGCGACATCATCGCCCTGTCGCCACCCCTCATCATCGAGCGCAGCCAGATCGATGATCTCTTCACCCTGCTGCAGGATGCCCTGCAGGCACAACCCTAACCCATTTGATGGCCCCGCGCTGGCGGGGCCTTGCGTTGTCTTGTTCAGCGCAATCACCACATCAATTATCACGGAGGATACATGACATACAGGGTCAGCAACTTCATCAACGGCCAGCCGCAGGAGAGTCGTAGCGAGCGCCAGGGCGCCATCTTCAACCCAGCCTGCGGCAAGCAGCAGGGGAGCGTCGGGCTTTCCAGCGCCGCCGAGTGTCAGGAGGCGATCGCCATCGCCGAGCGTGCCTTTGCCGACTGGTCGCAAACCCCGCCGCTGGTGCGGGCCCGGGTCTTTTTCCGCTTCAAAGAGTTGATGGAGCAGCACAGGGACGAGCTGGCCGAGCTCATCAGCCGCGAGCACGGCAAAGTCTTCTCCGATGCGCAGGGTGAGCTGACCCGCGGGCTGGAGGTAGTGGAGTTTGCCTGCGGCATTCCCCATCTGCTCAAGGGGGAGCACTCCCTCAACGTCGGCCGTGGGGTAGACAGCTACTCCATGATGCAGCCGGTGGGGGTTTGCGCCGGTATTACCCCGTTCAACTTCCCGGCCATGGTGCCGCTCTGGATGTTCCCGGTCGCCATCGCCTGCGGCAATACCTTTATTCTCAAACCCTCCGAGAAGGATCCCTCCCTCTCGTTGCGGATGGCCGAGCTGCTCAAGGAGGCCGGTCTGCCGGACGGCGTGCTCAACGTGGTGAACGGTGACAAGGAGGTGGTGGATGTGCTGCTGACCGACCCGCGAGTGGGTGCCGTGTCGTTTGTCGGTTCCACCCCCATCGCCCAGTACATCTATGCCACCGCCTCGGCCCACGGCAAACGGGTACAGGCGCTGGGCGGCGCCAAGAACCACATGGTGGTGATGCCGGATGCGGACCTCGATCAGGCGGTCTCCGCCCTGATGGGGGCTGCTTATGGGGCGGCGGGTGAGCGCTGCATGGCTATTTCGGTGGCCGTGGTGGTGGGGGACGAGACCGCTGATGCGTTGGTGGCCAAGCTGACGCCGCTGGTGGAAAAACTGCGGGTCGGCCCGGGGCTGGGCCAGAGCCCGGAGAACGAAATGGGGCCGCTCATCAGCAAGGAGCATCTGGCCAAGGTGCGCGGCTATGTGGATCAGGGGGTGGCCGAAGGGGCCACGCTGCGGGTCGATGGTCGCACGCTGAGCCACGACGAGGGTTACTTCATCGGTGGCTGCCTGTTTGACCAGGTGACGCCAGAGATGCGCATCTATCGCGAGGAGATCTTCGGCCCTGTGCTCTCCATCGTGCGGGTACCGGATTACGAGACGGCGCTGCGACTCATCAATGAACATGAGTACGGCAATGGCACCGCCATCTTTACCTGCGACGGCGACACCGCGCGGGACTTCACGGCGCGGGTACAGGTCGGTATGGTAGGGGTGAACGTTCCCATTCCGGTGCCGATGGCGTTTCACAGCTTTGGCGGCTGGAAGCGCTCCATCTTCGGGCCGCTCAACATGCACGGGCCGGACGGGGTTCGCTTTTATACCCGGATGAAGACGGTGACGGCGCGCTGGCCCCAGAGCCTGCGCAGTGGTGCCGAGTTCTCCATGCCGACCATGAAGTGACGTGCTGGCACGTGCTCATGGCCTAACCTCTTGCCCCCGCCGGTCGATGATTGGCGGGGGCGAACTCTGTAAAGGAACAACAGATGCGATTGGGAATTCTCGATTGTGACCGGCTGGATCCCGATCTGGCGGATCGTTTTGGCCCCGTCTACTCCGAGATGTTTATCAGGGGGTTTCAGCCGCTGGCACCCGAGCTGGAGTTTCGGGTCTGGTCAGCCATCGATGGGGAGCTGCCGGAGGATCTGCACGAGTGCGATGCCTGGCTCATCACCGGCTCGCGCCACGATGCCTATAGCGATATCCCTTGGATCAAGGCGTTGCGTGGCTGGATCCGTCGGGCCCATGATGCCGACGTCAAGCTGGCCGGGATTTGTTTTGGTCATCAGGTGATCGCCCAGGCGCTGGGGGGCGAGGTGGTGAAGTCTACCAAGGGGTGGGGGCTGGGAGTGTCGGTGCACCCCATGTTGGCTGATGAGCCCTGGATGGCGCCGTCTCGTGATCAGATCCGTATTCTGGCCAGTCATCAGGATCAGGTGGCCCTGCTGCCCCCCGGAGCGACCCGGCTGGCGGGCAACGATTTTTGCCCCAACTTCATGTTCCTGCAGGGGAACAACATAGTTGCCATTCAGGGACATCCGGAATTTTCGGTGGAGTACAACCGGGCGCTGATCGAGCGGCGCCGAGGCCTGTTACCCGACGAGCGTTACCAGAGCAGCCTCTCCTCGCTGGAGGGAGAGGTGGATTCGACCACCATGATGCAGTGGTTGCTGCAGTTTTTGGGGATCCTGCCGCTGCGGGCCGGCGCAGCCTGAGCCCGGTTTGTCAGCGACCCCCTTCGGGTGCTAGATTTTGTAGCAAAATGAAGGATCAAGCGCTGCGATGTCGGGATCGGATGATACACTGGCCGCCCTTTGTGGCGGCCTGTTTGTCTGGCGTGATCGCCGCACCAGCTTGAGAGGGTGAAGCCTTGAAACTACAGCAATTGAAGTACTTGATCGCGATCCGGGACCACAACCTCAACGTCTCGGTGGCGTCCGATGCGCTCTATACCAGCCAGCCCGGGGTCAGCAAGCAGATCGGCCTGCTGGAGAGCGAGCTGGGAGTGCGGATCTTCGAGCGCCGTGGCAAGCATCTGCACCGCATCACCCCGGTGGGCGAGGAGATCATCAAGTGTGCCGAGGCGATGCTCAACATCGAGAGCAAGATAAAGGCGATCTCCCGTGAGTATCTGGATCCGACCGTGGGCACCCTCAACATTCACACTACCCACACTATCGCCCGCTATCTGCTGCCCAAGTCGGTTACCTACTTCACCAAGAAGTACCCCAAAATCTCGTTCCACCTCCATCCGGTGATGTCGGCGAGCAAGGAGCAGATCAGCAAGGGTTACTCCGATTTTTCCATCGTTGCCCACGAAATTGGCTTCGACAAGGAGCTGATCGCGCTGCCCGCCTACCTCTGGACCCTCTCGCTGGTGGTGCCGCAGGATCACCCGCTGGCCAAGGTGAAGAAGCCGACCCTGGAGCAGCTCTGCCACTACCCCATCCTCAGTTACGAGAGCGGTGCCACCGGTCGGCAGGTGCAGGATGAGGTGTTTCAGGCGGCGGGGCTGACCCCGAGCTACTACATGACGGTAATGGATGCCGGAGTGATCAAGCGCTATGTGGAGCTGGGCTTTGGCATCGGCATCATCTCCTCGCTGGTGGCCAACGACACCGACAGCCCCGGGCTGGTCTCCATCAATCTGGAGCACCTGTTCAAGCCCTGTCCGGCCCAAATCTGCTTCAGCAAGAGCATTCTGCTGCAGAACTACATGTATGACTTCATCAGCTCTTTCTCGCCTCACCTCACCAAGGAGGTGATCCAGAGCGTGATGCAACAACCGACCCAGGCGCGCATCGACGAGCTGCTGGCCGGGGTGGAACTGCCCATCTATTGATCCCGATCGGATTACCGATCGCTTACGGTTGTCTCTTCAGTCAGGCTGGGCTCTACTCGGGGTTCAGCCTGTCTCTTTTGGGCTATCTCCATCGTCCGAGGTCTCTATGTCACGTATTCTGCTGCTTGCCAATCTCAACTGTGATCATGTGCTCTCCCTCTCCGAACCGCTGGTGGCGGGGGCCCGGCTGCAATACGTGGATCAGGGACGCAGGCTGGGAGGTGGTGCCGCCAATACCGGCATCGGGCTGGTGTGGGCGGGTCACGAGGTGACCATTGCCTCACGCATCGGGCTGGACGAGACCGGCGACTGGCTGCTGGAGCAGGCGGCCGGTTACGGGCTGGATTGCAGCCATGTGGAGCGCTTTGGCGGCGAGACCGGCGAGTTGCTGATCCTGGTGGACTCCACCGGCGAGCGCACCATACTTCGCCGTCCCCGTCGTCCCGATCTGCCCGGTGATCTGCCACAGGAGGGGATCGACTGCCTCTACGTGAACTATCCCGGCACCGCCATCATCAGTTATATGCGCCAGATGCTCGGCAAGAGCTTTGTGTTGGCCCAGTATCCCAAGGGCGGCCAAGCGCGCCGTCCCTGCCATGTGCTGGTGGCCTCCCGCTCCGATCTCGGCGAGGTAAGTGACCCCTGGCAACATGCCCGCCAGTTGGCGGGTGAGCAGCTTGAATGGCTTGTGTTGACCGAAGGGAAGGCGGGGGCGGTGGCCATCCATGGCGACGAGCAGATTAGGGTCGCCGCGCGGCCAGTCTCGGTGGTCGATACCACGGGAGCAGGGGATGCTTTCGCTGGCGGATTGATCCATGGCCTGGCGCGCGGCATGGCGATCAAGGATGCGCTACAGTGCGCGGTGGACTGGGGGGCGTTTGCCGTCGCCTCCGAGAGCTCCATCCCATCGGTCGCGCTGAAAAACTGGCTGAAACAGCCGCACTGACGCCCCGTTTATTCACTGTTCGAAGGGAGATTTCCCCTCTTGTCTGTTGGGTGCGGCGGTGAGGAATTTCGGGAAATTTAGCCGCCAGAATGGAGGTAAACGCCGGGCTAACCCGGCAAGTTTGCGATCAATCAAAGAAAGTGTCGATTTATGTGCATCTTCATCGACACCCGGTTGTGCTGCTCTTAACCTTGTCACTCCGCAACTCAGATTAAGAGACAGGCCCCTCCTCTGGCGAACCAATGGCGAACAGAGGCAAACCGGTTGTCTCCTGCCTCTTAGCTCAATGTTGTCGTCCTGATTCCTGGCTTGTAGTAAGAGGCAAGTGCGACCATGCAACTGACACGATTTACCGACTACGCCCTGCGTACCCTGACCTTCCTGGCGGTGCAGCCGGGCGATCGCCTGTCGACCATTACCGAAGTGGCCGATACCTTCGGCATCTCTCGCAACCACGTGGTCAAGATAGTGCACCAGCTCGGCATCAAGGGGTACATCGAGACGGTACGTGGCAAGCATGGCGGTATCCGCCTCGGTCGCTCCGCGGTCTCCATCAACCTGCGCGATGTGGTGATGGATATGGAGCACGTGCTCTGTCCGGTCGACTGCAAGCGCGAGAACTGCCGTCTCTCCGGTGGCTGCCGCATTCAGGGCATTTTGCGCCGCGCCATGAACGCCTTCCTCGAAGTGCTGGGTGAGTACACCCTGGCCGATGCGGTGCGCGATCCGAACCGTCTCTGCCATCTGCTGGGCATCGAGCAGGAGTCAATTCTGGCGATGGCCTGATGGGCAGGAAGCAAGAACAGATATAGAAGGGGCCTGATGGCCCCTTTTGTTTGTCAGCGATTGCCCGGCTGGCGGATCAGGGTGATGGCGCCGTGCAGACAGGCGAGGCCGCAGGCGCCGCAGCCATTGCAGGCATCCATGTTGACGTTGATGCCATCGGCTGTGGCCTTGATTGCCTGCTGGGGACAGGCATCTTCACAGAGCAGGCAGTAGAAGCCCTGCCGTGCCTGACAGCTCTCTTCAATCTGCACCCGGGTCTGCACCTGACGACCCAGCTGCAGGTCGAGGGCGCCGGTGGGACAGGCTCTGGCGCAGCTGCCGCAGTAGCTGCACTGGCCACAGGCGAGATCGAGTACCGGCGTACCGGCGATGGGGCTCCCCTCGTACTCCTCCTGGGTGGCCGGTTTGAGCAGACCGCGCGGGCAGGCCTTGAAACACTCGCCACAGCGGCTGCAGAGGGAGAGGTACTGGGACTCCTCGATGGCCCATGGCGGGCGCGCTTCATGGCAAACCACTGCGGGCTTGCGGGAAGCTTGCCAACCTTGTGTCAGCCAACGGAGGAAATAGTGAGTCATGCTCGCCCCTGATACCTATTAGGGGTTAATTTTATCGAAGTTTCGGGAAGCAGGCCAGAGAATAGCGGCCGTCAGGATCGCAAGCGCAGTTGCCCTTGTGTAAGCTAGGCGGGTCTTTTTACGTGGTTGAATGAAAACATATGTGGCTATTTCTCTGGCGTGCGTCCCTGCTCTATGTCTTTCCCCTGCTGATGTGGGCCTACTGCCGCATCAAGGATATCGAGTTCGCCGAGCTCGATACCGGCGTCAACAGCCACAAGTGGGTGGTGCTGGCCGCCTACCTTATCTACGTGGTGCTCTGGATCCTGGTTAACCGCTATCTCGAACTCTTCCTGCGTCAGCGGAGCCGCAAATGATCGACCCCGGGCTCTGGGGGATCTTGCTGCCTGCCGCCGCACTGGCTCTCGGGCTTGGCTGGTTGATCGGGCGGCGGGCTGCCACGGCGCAAGCTCAGGAGCTGCTGCTGGCGCAGGAGCGTTATCAGGCGCTCCAGGATCGCTTCGACGAGTTGCAGGATGAGCGGATGCAGGGGCAGCAGAAGCTGGATCAGCAGCAGACCCTGCTGATCAAGCTCACCGCCCGCCTCAAGGATGCGGAAGCGACCCTGCGCAGCGAACGGCTGGCCGCCGCCGAGAAGCTGCAACTGCAACAGGAGGCGGAGCAGCGCCTCAGCCAGCAGTTCGAGAATCTCGCCAACCGGATCTTCGAGCAAAACTCCGGCAACTTCCGCGAATTGAACCAGAATAGCCTCGATCTGCTGCTCACCCCGCTCAAAGAGCAGCTCGAGGGCTTTCGTCGTCAGGTGGGGGAGACCCACGCCCAAGAGACGGCCCAGCGCCACAGCCTCAAGTTCGAGCTGGAGCGCCTTGCCGAGCTCAATGCCCGCATGACCGAAGAGGCGGCGGCGCTGACCCGCGCCCTCAAGGGCGACAGCAAGCAGCAGGGCAATTGGGGTGAAGTGGTGCTGGCGCGGATCCTCAGCGAGTGCGGTCTGCGCGAGGGCCACGAGTACCACACCCAGGTCAATATCGAGGTGGAGAAGGGCAAGCGCTACCAGCCCGACGTGATCGTCCACCTGCCGCAGGAAAAAGACATCATCATCGACGCCAAGGTGTCGCTGACCGCCTACGAGCGCTGGTATAACGCCGATGACGAGCTGGAGAAGGCGGTGGCGCTCAAGGAGCACGTCGCCTCGGTGCGCAATCATATCCGCGAGCTGGGTCGCAAGGATTACCAGCAGCTGCCCGGGGTGCGTACCCTCGACTATGTGCTGATGTTCGTAGCGGTAGAGCCCGCCTTCCTCACCGCGATGGAGGCCGATCCCTCGCTGGTGCGTTACGGCCTCGACAACAACATCCTGCTGGTGAGCCCCACCAATCTGATGGTGGCGCTGCGCACCATCGAGAACCTGTGGCGCTACGAACGGCAGAACCAGAATGCCCGCCAGATCGCCGAGCGGGCCGGTCGCCTCTACGAAAAGCTGCGGCTGTTCGTCGAGGAGATGCAGCAGATGGGTGGCAGCCTGCACAAGGCGCAGGAGAGCTACGACAAGGCGATGGGACGGCTGGTCAACGGCCGTGGCAACCTGATTGCGCAGGTCGAGCGTTTCCGCGAGCTGGGGGTTGAGGTGACCAAGAGCCTGCCCGAGCCGCTGGTTGAGCGGGCGCTGGAGCGTGACAAGGAGCGGGAGTAGTTTTTCCCCTTACAGCTATCAGCAAAAGGCCCAAACCCGGTTTGGGCCTTTTGCTGATTTGGGCTCTTTTTTTAAGAAGAGAACGATAAGTAGGACTATTTCTTTAACACCGCCAGATAATTCCCATCAGTTTCTATATCGATTATTTCAGTAGAAAAATCATATTTAGCCGCCTCCCTGCTCAGCTGATCCTGAGCGATATCCAGCCAACTGATGGGCGCCTCGGTTTCTCCTTTATAGGTAAAAGAGAGCTCTCGTATAACGGTCTGGTTAGTACTCCCGTTCGTTGAGTTCAAAATGATTTGACCTTTCGGCGAAATATATTGATGAGCAAGTTCGAAAAATTTCCCCAACATTTCAATGTTGCCCACGGCTCCGATACTGCGACCGAGTAGCAACCAGGTATCAAACGGGGCGTCAAAACTAGCCGAAAAGATATCGGCATGGATGACTCTGCTGACGCCTCTGGCTTGCATCACCTCACAGGCCAATGGCGAGATATCGAGGGCGGTCACATCAAAAAGCTGCTGTTGCAAAAAGAGCGAGTGTTCACCCGTTCCAGCTCCTATATCCAGCGTCTTTCCCCTGCACAAAGATAACGCCCGGCGATCAATCTGGTAGTAGTCGGCTGGTCGAAAAAAGATAGCGAGCGGGAGACAATATGGTTCTTGCCCGCTGATATTGATCTGCAAGGTTTCATCACCCCTGTTCTGATAGTGCTCTTTCAGCGCCTTGCCAAATAGATCCAGACTTTTCAACATGACCAGCTCCCCATAATGCTGTAATCGGCAGGAATATTTTCATGTATACGATATGACATCTGTTAATCGAACCGCGGGCTTGAAGTTGCGGGATCTCCGCCACAAATAAAAACGGCCCACCGAAGTGGGCCGTTGTTATTTGCACTGCCGGTGTTAATCAGCGGCTGGCTGCGCGGGCGCTCAGTTCGGCTTTATCGCTATCGCTCAGGAAGGCTAGGGTCAGGCCGTTCTGCTGGGCGGTGCGGATCTCGCTGGCGGTCATGCCCGCGGCCGGAGCGGCCACCTCATATTCGTGGGGCAGGTCGATCCCTTCCACCGCCGGATCGTCGGTGTTGAGGCATGCCAGCACACCGGCAGCCAGGAACTGGCGGATCGGGTGCTCGGTCAGGCTCGCTACCGTGGTAGTCTGGACGTTGGAGGTGAGGCAGGATTCGATGCCGATGCGGTGCTCGGCCAGATAGGCCATCAGGGCCGGATCCTGAATCGCTTTGACGCCGTGGCCGATACGCTCGGCGCCCAGCTCGCGAATGGCTTGCCACATGCTCTCGGGGCCAGCGGCTTCACCTGCGTGTACGGTGACGCGCATGCCTGCATCGCGCACCTGACGGAAGTGATCGACAAAGAGTTCCCCCGGGAAGCCCAGCTCGTCACCGGCCAGATCGATGGCGACCAGCTTGTCGCGGTGGGCCAGACAGGCGGCCAGCTCCCGATTGCACTGCTCGGTGCCGAAGGTGCGGCTCATGATGCCGATCAGGTTGGTCTTGATACCGAAATCGCGGCTGCCCGCGGCCACGCCGTCGATGATGGCTTCTACCACGCCCTGCGGGTGCAGCTTGTGGGCCATCGCCATATAGGCCGGACTGAAACGCAGTTCGGCATAGTCGATACCGGCGCGCAGCAGATCTTCCACGTTCTCGTAGGCGACCCGGCGGCAGGCATCATAGTCGGCCAGCACGGCAACACCCCAGTCCAGCTTCTTCAGGAAGGCGACCAGGCTCGGCTCGTTCTCGACAATCTGTACGTGGGGGCGCAGCGCCTCCAGCTCGAAGGCGGGCAACTGAATGTTGTGTTGGCGGCCCAGCTCGAGGATGGTTTGCGGGCGGATGTTGCCGTCCAGATGGCGGTGCAGGTCGGTCAGGGGGAGAGATCTGTCAATCATGGGGGCGCCCTCGTCGAGTCAGGTTTGAAAGCCTGCCATTCTAGGCGGGGCTTTCAAAAAAGATACCCCGTTTATGGTTAAACGGGGTTCTGGCGGGCGGTGATTTGTCAGGGCGTGATGGGAATCGTTTTTCCCCGGGACTCAGGAGAGATCGAGTTCCTTCAGCTTGCGGGTCAGGGTGTTGCGACCCCAGCCAAGCAGGCGCGCCGCCTCCTGCTTGTGGCCGTGGGTGTGCTCCAGCGCCGTCTCCAGCATGATCCGCTCGAACTGCGGCATGGCATCGGCCAGGATGTCGGTCTCTCCCAGCGCCAGCTTGCTGGCCACCCACTCCTGCAACTGTTGCTGCCAGCAACCGGGCAACGCCGGTTGGCCGGGCTCGGCGTTGTGGGTGATGGGGGTAAGCAGCTCGGCAGGCAGGTCGCCGACCAGCACTTCTTGCCCCGAGGCCATCACGGTAAGCCAGCGGCAGACGTTCTCCAGCTGGCGCACGTTGCCCGGCCAGGGCAGGCGGCTGATATAGGCCTGGGTATCGGGGTGCAGGCTCTTGGCCTCGACGTTCAGCTCCTTGGCGGCGCGCAGCAGGAAGTGGCGGGCCAGCTGGGGGATATCCTCACGGCGCTCCTTGAGGGCGGGGATGTGGATGCGGATGACGTTGAGGCGGTGGAACAGATCCTCGCGAAACTCGCCATCGGCGACCCGCTTCTCCAGATTTTGGTGGGTGGCGGCGATGATCCGTACATCCACCTGCACCGGCTGGTGGCCACCGACCCGGTAGAACTGGCCGTCGGCCAATACCCGCAGCAGCCGGGTCTGCACATCCATCGGCATGTCGCCGATCTCGTCGAGAAACAGGGTGCCGCCGTCGGCCTGCTCAAAGCGGCCGTGGCGGATGTTGTTGGCGCCGGTAAAGGCCCCCTTCTCGTGACCGAACAGTTCCGATTCGATGAGGTCTTTCGGAATGGCAGCCATGTTGAGGGCGATGAAGTTCTTGTGGGCGCGCGGGCTGTGCTTGTGCAGCGCATGGGCGACCAGCTCCTTGCCGGTACCGCTTTGGCCGTTGATCAGCACCGAGATGCTGGAGCGAGACAGGCGGCCGATTGCGCGGAACACCTCCTGCATCGCCGGTGCCTCACCGATGATTTCGGGAGTGGCGGTGGCTTCTTGCTGGCGAGACTTGCGCTTGGTGCGCTGCTCCTTGAGGTGATTCTCGGCGCGCCGCACCAGGGTCACGGCTTCGTCGATGTCGAACGGCTTGGGCAGGTACTCGAAGGCGCCTCGCTGGTAGGCGTTGACCGCGCTGTCGAGATCCGAGTGGGCGGTCATGATGATGATGGGCAGATCGGCCTGACGGCGGTGGATCTGCTCAAGCAGGCTCAGGCCGTCGATGCCCGGCATCCGGATATCGGAGAGGATCACATCGGGCGAGCGCAGCTCAAGGGCGTGCAGCAGGGCTTCGCCATCGGCAAAGCTCTCGCAGTTGAAGCCTTCGCTGCCGAGAGTGCGCTCCAGCACCCAGCGGATAGAACTGTCGTCATCGACGATCCACACTTTGGCGGTCATGGGGTTCCCTTACTTGCGAAGCGGTAGAAAAATGGTGAATTCGGTGTGACCCGGCCAGCTGATGCAGTCGATCCGCCCCTTGTGCTGGTCGATCAGGTTCTGGGCGATGGAGAGGCCGAGCCCGGTTCCCCCCTCCTTGCCGGTGATCATCGGGTAGAACAGGGTGTCGCGAATGGCATCGGGAATGCCGGGGCCGTTGTCGATGATCTTGATCTCCGCCGCCAGCCGGTAACGCTGGCCGTGGATGGTGATCTGGAACGCGGTGCGGGTCTTGATGCGGATAAGCCCGGTCTGATCCCCCAGTGCTTCGGCGGCGTTGCGCACTATGTTGAGAAACGCCTGCTGCAGCTGATCCGGCTCCATCTCGAATTCGGGGATGCTGGGATCGTAATCCCGCTCGATGCGAACAGAGGGAGGGAGTTCGAGCTCCACCAGTCGGCGTACCTGCTCCAGCACCGAATGGACATTGTGCATCTGGTGACGGCCGGGGCGCTGGGGGCCGAGCAGCCGATCGACCAGTACCCGCAGCCTGTCAGCCTGTTCGATGATGATGCCGGTATATTCGCGCAGGGCCGGATCCGGCAGCTCTTTTTGCAGCAGCTGGGCCGCGCCACGCAGGCCGCCGAGGGGATTCTTGATTTCGTGTGCCAGGCCGCGCACCAGCTCCTTGGCCGCCAGCTGCTGGGCATGTTGCTGCTGCTCCTGACTGATCTTCTTCTGCTGGTCGATCTTGCGCAGCTCCACTACCAGCAGACGCTGTTCGTGGTCGGCCATCGGGGTGGCGCTCAGCTCCACCAGTCGCGGTTCTCCCTCTACCACCAGAGTCACTTCGCTGTCGGTAAAGCCTTGCCCTGACACGAGGCACTGCTTGAGTCGCTGCAAATCGAGGGAGATATGTTCCAGCAGATGGGGCAGTTCGATGCCGATCAGCCTGCGTTCACTGAGGGAGAGCAGCTGTTCAGCCGCCGGGTTGACGAACTGGATGCAGAGCCGCTCATCCATCAGGATCACGGCGGTCAGCAAATTATCCAAGAGTGTTTTGGCGTTGTCCGAGCGGGTTGGCACAGGTTTCTCCCTAAAACGGTGCTACACACCTGTTATGCACCGATATGGTGCATAGAGTTTACCCGCATCGGTGCGCTATATCACCCCTAGTCGGCTTTGGGGGTGGGTTTGGGAGCCGGAGTCACGGTCGCTCTATGCAGGTAAAAGGTGACTGGTGTAGATTTAGCAAGGATCGTACCGTCTTTGGCGAGCAGTTCTAGCTGAGCTTCGTGGGCACCGCGATCGACATTTTCGACCCGGATAGAGAGGCTGTTGCTGACGATGGGGGCAGCCTTGCCATCTAGGGTCAGGCGCACATCATACTGGGTTGGCGGTTTGGGGCTGATTTGACCCTGAAAGACGATATTGCCTGTGTTGTCGCGCAGGGTGCTGCCCTGTTCAGGGGAGAGCAGCTCGATCACCAGTTTGGCCGCCTCCTGCTCCTTCTTGGCATCGGCGCCAGTCAGGCTGTTGAAGTTGTCTACCTGTACCGAGCTGGGGGCGCTACCCAGCAGGGGAGCAGCCCGCAGATCCACCTCCTTTACGTTTTTGCCGGGAGGAGGGGCATCCGTGTAGTGGGTAATGCCATTGCCATCGACCCAAGAGTAGACCTTGGCCGCATGAGTACTGAATGAGGTCAGTAACAGGAGGGTAATTGCTCCTATGCCATGTATCTTGTTCATCCATCTCTCCTTGACGGTATCTTGCTTAATCCTATCAGAGAAAAAACCCGCCATCTGGCGGGTTTTGTCACGATTCGGCAAGCTGCCCCAATCTAAATGGGCTGTCTGCTGCGACTTAGACGGAGTAGTACAGTTCGAACTCCAGCGGGTGCGGAGTCATGCGCACACGGTCAACATCCTGCTGTTTCAGTTCCAGATAGGAGTTGATGAAGTCATCGCTGAACACGCCGCCACGGGTCAGGAACTCGCGGTCAGCATCCAGAGCAGCCAGTGCTTCGTCCAGAGAGCCGGCAACGGTCGGTACTTCTGCAGCCTCTTCCGGCGGCAGGTCGTACAAGTTCTTGTCCATGGCATCGCCCGGATGGATCTTGTTGATGATACCGTCCAGACCGGCCATCAGCTGGGCAGCGAAGGCCAGGTACGGGTTGGCAGCCGGATCCGGGAAGCGCACTTCGATACGACGAGCTTTCGGGCTCGGTACCACCGGGATACGGATGGAGGCAGAACGGTTGCGGGCAGAGTAGGCCAGCATGACAGGGGCTTCATAACCCGGAACCAGACGCTTGTAGGAGTTGGTGGTCGGGTTGGCGAAGGCGTTGATGGCCTTGGCGTGCTTGATGATACCGCCAATGTAGTGCAGCGCCATCTCGGACAGACCGCCATACAGGTCCCCGGCGAACAGGTTGACGCCGTTCTTGGCCAGAGACTGGTGGCAGTGCATGCCGGAGCCGTTGTCACCGAACATGGGTTTCGGCATGAAGGTGACGGTCTTGTTGTAGGCGTGGGCCACGTTGTGGATCACGTACTTCAGTACCTGTACTTCATCTGCTTTCAGCGTAAGAGTGTTGAAGCGGGTAGCGATTTCGTTCTGACCGGCAGTGGCCACTTCGTGGTGGTGAGCTTCAACGACCTGGCCCATCTCTTCCAGCACCAGACACATGGCGGCACGGATATCCTGGGAGGAGTCGACCGGTGCAACCGGGAAGTAACCGCCTTTCACGAACGGACGGTGACCCTTGTTGCCATGCTCATAGGCAGTGCCGGAGTTCCATGCGGCTTCTTCAGATTCGATTTTCACGAAGCTGTGGCCCATGGTGTTGGAGAAGGTGATGTTGTCGAACATGAAGAATTCCGGCTCCGGCCCGAACAGCACGGTGTCAGCGATGCCGCTGGACTTCAGGAAATCTTCTGCACGCTTGGCGATGGAGCGTGGATCGCGGTCGTAGCCCTGCATGGTGGCAGGCTCCAGTACGTCACAAACGATGTTCAGGGTGGTCTCTTCGGTGAACGGGTCCAGCTTGGCGGAGGCTGCGTCCGGCATCAGTACCATGTCGGATTCGTTGATGCCCTTCCAGCCGCCGATGGAGGAACCATCGAACATCTTGCCGTCTTCGAAGAAATCTTCATCAACCTGGTGAGCAGGGATGGATACATGCTGCTCTTTACCCTTGGTGTCGGTAAAGCGCAGATCAACAAACTTGACTTCGTGTTCCTGGATCAGGGCCAAAACGTTCTGGGCTGACATGCTAAGTAACCTCCGGTGTTAAAACTCTCTGGGTGAATGCGTCGTCGTATTCACATAAGCCAGTATCGTGCCAAGTTTGTGACAGCTTGATTTCAGGGCAATCTCACTGAAGAGGCTCCCCAAAATCAGGCGATCTCGACTCGCGTTGCATCAATTTAGTGCGATGGTGGATCGTTTTGGTGCACTGTAATGGTGCGCGAAATACGGTCACCGCCCATCTAAGCAGGGTTTGTCAGAGAGGTCTATGATCCAGATCTGTTGTTATGCGCGAATGTACTGCAATTCTGCTAGGCAGATCACAAAGGCAAGAGTACAATTAGCGCCCAATTTTACCCGGTGATTGAGGCGAGAATGTTAGAGAATTTACGCAATATTGCGATTATTGCGCACGTTGACCACGGCAAAACGACTCTGGTTGATAAGCTGCTGCAGCAGTCCGGCACCCTGGACCGCTCCACGGAAGGCCAGGAACGGATCATGGACTCCAATGATCTGGAACGGGAACGTGGCATCACCATTCTCGCCAAGAACACTGCGATCCGCTGGAATGACTACCGCATCAACATCGTTGATACCCCGGGTCACGCCGACTTCGGTGGTGAAGTAGAGCGCGTACTGTCCATGGTTGACTCCGTGCTGCTGCTGGTTGACGCCGTAGACGGCCCGATGCCGCAAACCCGTTTCGTGACCCAGAAAGCGTTCGCTCAGGGTCTGAAGCCGATCGTGGTCATCAACAAGGTTGACCGTCCGGGTGCTCGTCCTGACTGGGTAATGGATCAGGTATTCGACCTGTTCGACAACCTGGGCGCGACTGACGAACAGCTGGATTTCAAAGTTGTTTACGCCTCTGCACTGAACGGTTGGGCCACCATGGATCAGGACGTCGAGTCCGAAAACATGGAGCCGCTGTTCCAGGCCATCGTTGACAACGTTGAAGCGCCGAAGGCTGATGCCGAAGGTGGTTTCCAGATGCAGATCTCCCAGCTGGACTACAACTCCTACGTGGGCGTTATCGGTATCGGCCGCATCACTCGTGGTCGCGTCAAGACCAACCAGCAAGTCACCATCGTTGGTGCTGACGGCAAGACCCGTAATGGTAAAGTCGGTCAGGTGCTGGGTTACCTGGGTCTGTCCCGTACTGAAGTTGCCGACGCGCAAGCGGGTGACATCATCGCTATCACCGGTCTGGGCGAGCTGAAAATCTCCGACACCATCTGTGACAACGGTGCCGTTGAGGCCCTGCCGCCGCTCTCCGTTGACGAGCCGACCGTGAACATGACCTTCCAGGTCAACACTTCACCGTTCGCCGGTAAAGAGGGCAAGTTCGTGACCTCCCGCAACATTCTGGAGCGTCTGAACCAGGAGCTGGTCCACAACGTGGCCCTGCGCGTGGAAGAGACTGATGATCCGGACAAGTTCCGTGTATCCGGTCGTGGTGAACTGCACCTCTCCATCCTGATCGAAAACATGCGTCGCGAAGGTTACGAGCTGGCGGTATCCCGTCCGGAAGTAATCCTGCGTACCGTTGACGGCGAACTGCAAGAACCGTTCGAAACTGTAACTGTGGACGTTGAAGAAGCGCACCAGGGTTCCGTGATGGAGCAGCTGGGTCTGCGTAAAGGCGAAATGACCAACATGACCCCGGATGGCAAGGGTCGTGTCCGCCTGGACTTCATGATCCCGAGCCGTGGCCTGATCGGCTTCCAGACCGAGTTCATGACCATGACCTCCGGTACCGGTTTGCTCTACCACACCTTCGACCATTACGGTCCGCACAAGGGTGGCAGCATCGGCGAGCGTCAGAACGGCGTGCTGATCTCCAACGCAACCGGTAAGGCCCTGACCTACGCCCTGTTCGGTCTGCAAGACCGCGGTCGTCTGTTCATCGGTCACGCGACCGAAGTGTACGAAGGTCAGGTGATAGGTATCCACTCCCGTTCCAACGACCTGACTGTTAACTGCCTGAAAGGCAAACAGCTGACCAACATGCGTGCCTCCGGTACCGACGAAGCTCAGGTTCTGACTCCGCCGATCCGCATGACTCTGGAACAGGCTCTCGAGTTCATCGATAACGATGAACTGGTAGAAGTGACTCCGAAGAACATCCGTATCCGCAAGAAATTGCTGACCGAGCTGGATCGTAAGCGCTCTGGCCGTGGTTAATGCCATGTGCTGAGTCTCGGCAGCCCTCGCGGCCACTGACGGCTCACTGATAAACGGACCCAAACCTCTGGTTTGGGTCCGTTTTTTTATGCTTGTGATCCGCTCTGGCCATGCCGATGAGGTCGTTCAGGCCACCGGTAATGGGGTTGATGAGCGTTGAGGGAAAGTCGTGGGGATGGACGAGATAAAAAAGCCGCAGCGGGTGAACGCTGCGGCTTTTTGCTTGCTTACGGTGAGCGTTACTGGCGCCAGAAGGAGGGGAAGAAGAGCACGGCGACCGTCAGGATCTCCAGTCGTCCCAGCAGCATGCCGAATGACAGCAGCCATTTGGCCGATTCCGGCAGGCTGGCAAAGTTGGTGCTGGGGCCGACCACCGGGCCCATGCCCGGGCCGACGTTGGCAACGGCGGTGATGGAGCTGGATATGGCTGTCAGGGGGTCAAGCCCGATGGCGCCCAGCAGTGCGGCTATCATCAGAATGATGGCGAAGTAGGCCAGCACGAAGGAGATCATTGAGCGGATGATGGCGTCATTGACTGTCCGGCCGTTGTACTTCTGGGGAAATACGCCGGAAGGGTGCATCAGTTGGCGCATCTGCTTCTTGAACAGGGCAAAGGCCACCTGTACCCGGAAGATCTTGAGGCCGCCCGCAGTGGAGCCGGAGCAGGCCCCAAGAGCCAGCAGCACGATGAAGACGATGCTGGCGAGCGGCCCCCAGGTGCCGAAGTCACCAAGGCCGTAGCCGGTGGTGGTGAGCACCGAGACGATGTTGAAGCAGCTGATACGCAGGGCATCCCAGAAGCCGAACAGGTCTCTCTCCCACAGATAGAAGGTCATGATGACGGTGACCCAGACCACCAGCCAGAAGAAGCCTCGCACCTGGGCATCCTTGAACAGACTGTAATCCCTGTGGTTGAGGCTCTGCACATAGAGCAGGAAGGGCAGGCCGCCGAGGAACATGAACAGGGTGCCAATCCAGTGGGCCGAGTTGGAGAAGTGGGACATGGATTGATCGGAGGTGGAGTAGCCACCAGTACTGAGAGTGGTCATGGCGTGGTTGATCGCCTCGAACATGTTCATGCCGCTGGCCCAGTAGGCCATGAAGCAGAGCATGGAGAGCACCAGATAGACCACGACGATGTTGTTGGCGACTGTCTTGGCACGCGGGGCGCTTTTGTCCGACCAGTCCGAGCTCTCGGTCTGGAACAGCTTCATGCCGCCGACGTTGAGGTAGGGCAGCACGGCAACCGCCATCACGATAAAGCCAACCCCGCCCAGCCACTGCAGGATGGAACGCCACAACAGGATGCTGTGAGCCATGTTGTCGAGGCCGGAGAGCACGGTAGAGCCCGTGGTGGTCACCCCCGACATGGTCTCGAAGTAGGCGTCGGTGAAGTTGATGTGGGTGATGAAAACAAAAGGCAGGGCGCCGAAGGCGCAGGCTACCACCCAGACCGAGGTGGTGAGCAGGAACATCTCCCGCACCCCCAGATGAAACTCCGCCTTGCGACCATAGTGGAGGCAGAGCAGGGCGGCGCCGTGGGTGATCAGCACGGACTTGAGAAACTCGACAAATCCCTCTGACCCGGTGAGCAGTGCCAGCAAGGTGGGCAGCCACATGAAGAGCGCCAGCTTGGAGAGCACCAGCCCGAGGGTGAAGATAATGGGACGCAGCTTGATCATGTTCGATAACCTGGTCGTTGATTAACAAAAGACCCGGACCATCCCCTTGGGGGAGCTGAGCCGGGTCTGGTTTGACAGCCTGTGCGCATGAAGACGTTACAGGAAGAAGGGGCTTGGCTGGAATAGCCGCTCCACTTCCGGGATGTACTTCTTGTCCACCAGAAACATGACCACGTGGTCATCCTGCTGGATTTTGGTGCGATCGTGGGCGATCAGTACCTCATCCCCGCGCACTACGGCACCGATAGTGGTACCCGGCGGCAGCTTGAGCTCGCCCACCGTCTTGCCGACCACCTTGGAGGTGTTCTCGTCACCATGGGCAATCGCCTCGATCGCCTCGGCAGCGCCGCGGCGCAGGCTGTAGACGTTGGCGATATCGGCCCGACGCACGTGTGTCAGCAGGGCCGAGATGGTGGCCTGCTGGGGCGAGATGGCGATATCGATAGAGCCACCCTGCACCAGATCGACGTAGGCGCCGCGCTGGATCAGCACCATAGTCTTCTTGGCGCCCATCTTCTTGGCGAGCAGCGCTGACATGATGTTGGCCTCATCCTCATTGGTGACGGCGATGAAGACGTCGATCTGGTCGATGTGCTCCTCGGCCAGCAGCTCCTGATCCGCCGCATCGCCGCAGAAGACGATGGTGTTTTCCAGCAGTTCGGAGAGCTGCTCCGCCCGTTTCTGATTGCGCTCGATAAGCTTGACGCTGTAGCGCTTCTCCAGCTGGCGGGCGAGGCCGGCGCCGATGTTGCCACCACCGACGATCATGATGCGGCGGTAGGGGCTCTCGAGGCGCTGCAGCTCCGACATCACGGCACGGATATGGCCCGCGGCGGCGACGAAGAAGACCTCGTCATCCGCTTCGATGATGGTGGTGCCTTGCGGGCGGATCGGGCGGCCCTGACGGAAGATGGCCGCTACGCGAGTTTCGATATTGGGCATGTGCTCGCGCAGGGTGGAGAGGGCGTTGCCCACCAGCGGGCCACCGTAGTAGGCCTTGACTGCCACCAGACCGACGCGGCCACCGGCAAAATCAACCACTTGCAGGGCCCCCGGATATTCGATCAGGCGACGCACATAGTCGGTCACCAACTGCTCCGGCGCGATCAGGTGATCCACCGGCACCGATTCCGGCAGAAACAGGCGATCCCGCTCTGTCAGATAGGCGGGCGAACGGATCCGCGCCACCTTGTTCGGGGTGTTGAACAGGGAGTAGGCGACCTGACAGGCGATCATGTTGGTCTCGTCACTGTTGGTGACGGCGACCAGCATGTCGGCATCCTGAGCCCCCGCTTCGCGCAGCACCTTGGGGTGAGCGCCATGGCCGTTGACCACCCGCAGGTCAAACTTGTCCTGCAGTTCGCGCAGGCGCTCGCTGTCGGTATCGACGATGGTGATGTCGTTGTTCTCTCCGGCCAGGTTCTCGGCCAGAGTGCCGCCGACCTGGCCGGCTCCCAAAATGATGATTTTCATAGGGAACGTCTACTCACGTTGAGGCTGTAAAGGGGAGCGCCAGAACGGAGCTGGCGGCTCTCCCGAATGAGGTTTGTCATGCCCGGCTCAGAGCTTGACCAGTTTGGCGTAGTAGAAGCCATCCATCTCGGCTTCACCTGGCAGGAACTGGCGACCAGGGCAATCCGGAGTGTCCTGTTCGTGCAACGGTACCAATTTGGCATCTTTGGTCGCGGCAAGGAAGGTGCGGATCTGGTCGCGGTTCTCTTCCGGCAGGACGGAGCAGGTAGCGTAGAGCAGGGTGCCACCGCTCTTCAGCTTGCCCCAGAGGGCATTGAGAATGCGGCGCTGCAGCTCGGTCAGCTCGCGGATGTCCTGATCACGGCGCAACCACTTGATGTCGGGGTGGCGACGGATAACGCCGGTGGCGGAGCAGGGGGCATCCAGCAGGATGCGGTCGAACTGCCCCTCCGGCCACCACTGTTCCGGTGCCGCGGCATCGCCGTGGATCACTTTGGCGGTCAGGCCGATGCGATCCAGGTTCTCCTGCACCCGCTTGAGGCGGTTCTCGTCGGCATCAACGGCAACCACGCCAGCCAGCTTGGGCTGACGCTCGAGCAGGTGGGCAGTCTTGCCGCCAGGAGCGGCGCAGGCATCCAGCACCCACTCACCCGGTTGCGGGTCGATCAGGGCGGCCGCCTGTTGTGCTGCGCCATCCTGTACCGAGCAGTCACCGACTTCGAAGCCGGGCAGCTTGGTCACATCGCAGGGACGCTCCAGCAGGATGCAATCCTCGCCCTCTTCACCGGCCACGGCATTGATGCCGACTTCAGCCATGCGAGCCAGCATGGTATCACGGCTCTGGCGCTGGCTGTTGTTGCGGATCCACATGGGAGGGCGCTGGTTGTTCGCCTCCATGATGAATTCCCACTCATCGTGATAGGCCTGACGCAGGCGCTTGGTGAGCCACTCAGGATGACCCAGGCGCACGCTCGGCACGCGGTCGATACGCAGCAGAATGACTTCGGCGCTGCGCTGGAAGTTGCGCAACACGCCGTTGATGAGGCCACGCAGTGAGGTGCCCTTGAGCAGTTTAACGGCGTTGACGGTCTCGGCCACCGCGGCGTGAGCCGGAATGCGGGTGTAGATGAGCTGATAGAGACCGACCAGGATGAGGTAGTGGAAAATGCGGCTCTTGTTCTTGAGCGGCTTGTCCATCATCTCGTTGACTGCCGCATCGAGGCGGGGTAGCCAGCGCAGGGTGCCGTAGCAGAGTTCTTGCAGGAGAGCGCGATCGCGAGGTGCAACCTTCTCCTGGGCAGCAGGCAGAACAGCGGAAAGGGATTGACCCTGATCCAGCACCTGTTGAATAACGAGAGCGGCCTGTGCACGTGTTTTCATAGAGTTACCTTAGATGCGCAAGTCGGGGCCTGGGCCCCGCTTGTGTCAATTCAATCCAGTTCAATTCAATTGCGTGCCGGGTTCAAACCAGTCGCGGCGAGAGTTGAGCAGATCCGAAACGGACATCGCCTTCTTGCCGGGCGGTTGCAGGGTCAGCAGGCGCAGTACCCCTTTGCCGGTCGCGATATCGATCCCCTGCTTGTCGGCCTTGAGCAGGGTGCCGGCGGGTTGGCCGTGGTCGATGTCGATGACGGCGGCTTGCCATACCTTGATGGTCTGGTCAGCTACTTCAAACCAGCTGATGGGCCAGGGGTTGAACGAGCGGATGCAGCGTTCGATGGCAACAGCCTCCATCGACCAGTCGATGCGGGCCTCTTCCTTGGAGAGCTTTTCGGCGTAGTTGGCCAGCGCATCATCTTGCGCCTCGGCAGCGGTTTCACCGGCAGCCATGGCATCGATGGTGTCGACCAGCGCCTGCGGACCCAGCTCTGCCAGCTTGTCATAGAGGCTGGCAGAGGTCTCGTCGGCGGCGATGGGGCAGCTTACCTTGCGGATCATTGCGCCGGTATCCAGCCCCACATCCATCTGCATGATGGTGACGCCGGTTTCGCTATCGCCCGCCCAGATTGAGCGCTGGATCGGTGCCGCGCCACGCCAGCGGGGCAGCAGGGAGCCATGGACGTTGATGCAGCCCAGACGCGGGGTATCGAGTACCGCCTTGGGCAGGATCAGGCCATAGGCCACCACGACCATCAGGTCTGCGCCAAGGGCGGCCAGTTCGGCTTGCGCCTCTTCCTTGCGCAGGGTAGCGGGCTGGTAAACCGGCAGGTTGTGGGCCAGTGCCAGCTCTTTGACCGGGCTGGCGGTGAGCTTCTGGCCACGGCCGGCGGGCTTGTCGGGCTGGGTATAAACGGCAACGACCTCGTGGTCGGAAGACAACAACGCCGCCAGGTGACGGGCGGCGAAGTCGGGAGTACCGGCAAAAATCAGTTTCAGCTTATTCAATGGGGCAGATCCTCAGAGGACTTTGCGATCTTCACGGGCCATCTTTTCCAGCTTCTGGCGAATGCGCTGGCGCTTGAGCGGGGACAGGTAATCCACGAACAACTTGCCCATCAGGTGGTCCATCTCGTGCTGGATACAGATGGCGAGCAGGTCGTCCGCTTCCAGCTCGAACGGTTTGCCGTGGCGATCCAGGGCGCGGATCTTGATCTGCTCAGCGCGAGGCACCAGAGCGCGGCTGCCAGGCACGGAGAGACAACCCTCTTCAATGCCGGTGCTGCCACACTGGGAGATCACTTCCGGATTGATCAATACCAGAGGATCTTCACGGTTTTCAGAGACATCGATCACTATGATGCGTTGATGAATATCCACCTGCGTTGCGGCTAGGCCAATGCCTTCCTCCGCATACATGGTTTCGAACATATCATCTACAATTTGTTGTAACTCGGGTGTAAAGGTCTCGACAGGGGCTGCGATAGTACGCAGACGCTCATCGGGAAAACGCAATACATCTAGAATGGCCATAGTTTTTTCTTTAGTTTCGTATAAATGCAGTCAATATTGGCGTAATTCTAGTCATTTACGCCGACAAAAAACAGCAACACTTTGCGCGCAGAGGTAACAGGGAGTGTTATGTATCTGAAGCAAACCATCCTCACCTGCCTGCTGGTGACCATGAGCCAAGCTGCTCTGGCCGATCAGCTGAGGTTGAAAGCGGGTTATCCCGAAAGCTATGTAGTGCAAAAAGGCGATACCCTGTGGGATATCTCCGGCAAATATCTCTCTGAGCCATGGCTGTGGCCCCGGCTCTGGAACATCAATCCACAGATTGCCAATCCGCACTGGATCTACCCAGGGGACGTGCTGCACCTGAGCTGGGTCAATGGTGAGCCCCGGCTGGGCAAAGCGATGCAGGGGGACAAACAGGTCATCCGTCTCGGCCCGAAAACCCGTTATGAGAGCAAGGCAAATCCTATCCCTACTCTGCCCTTCAGCGAGATAGGTCCCTTTTTGCAGACGGACCATATTTTGGCCGACAGTCAGCAGCAGAAAATGCTGCCCTATTTGCTGGGTTCAGACGAAAAGCACCTTGGAATGCTTGAGGGGGACACCCTCTATGTGCAGGGAGCTCTGATACCGGGCAAGATGTATGGCATCTATCATCCCGGGGTGGTCTACAAGGATCGCGAGACAGGTGAGCTTTTGGGTCAGGAGGCCATCTTTGCAGGCGTGGTGCGTGCGGTAGCGCTGCTGGATGGTGATCGGACCGAAGTTACTCTCACCCACAACCAGCGTGAAGTATTGCAGGGTGACAAGATTATGGAGCTGCCCCCTCAGGAGAACATGCCTGCGGTTTTCATGCCCAAGGCTGCCCCGGCGATTGCCCCTGGCTACATCATCGACTTGCCGAGCAAAGCCAGGGGAGGGGGCAAGTTTGATGTGGTCTTGATTAACAAAGGCGCTCGGGATCAACTCTCCGCGGGCGATGTGCTCGATGTTCGGCGTCCGGGGGCTGCGCTGGTCACCAAGAATGGTGCAGTGAAATACAAGGAGTTCTCCTCTGTCTACGACAAGGTGTTCTACAGTAGTGGCAACCAGAAGGCACCACTGCCCTCTGAAGCGATTGCCCGCGTCATGTTGTTCAAGGTGTATGACAAGCTGAGTTATGGCCTCATCATGCAGAGCAAGGACATGGTGAGCTCGGGTTATCAGGTCACTCACTTCTGACGTGAATTACCCCGATGAGCGCTTGGCGCTCTGGTTAACCCTCAATGCGGTTACCGGAATCGGCCCTGTAACCGCAGTTCGGCTGCTGGAGCAGATCGGCGGTTCGATTGATGCCCTGTTTCAGAGCGATGAAACACAGCTGCACGGTATGGGGCTGTCGTCAGAGCAGATCAAACAACTGCGCTGGCCCTCGCCGGTTGTTGAGCAGAGTCTGGCTTGGGCCGCGTTACCTGGCAATCTCCTTATTCCGCAAGATCACCCTGTTTATCCGCCCTTGTTGCGTGAAATTCCCGCGGCCCCCCTGTTGCTCTACTGCCGTGGCGATCTTGAAGCGCTGTCGCTACCCCAGCTGGCGATGGTGGGGACACGTCATCCCACCTATGCAGGCAAAGATAACGCGTCCCGTCTCTGTAGCGAACTGGTTAGATGCGGGTTCGCCATCACCTCGGGCCTTGCGCTCGGTATCGATGGTGTTTGCCATCAGCAGGCGCTGGCTTGTGGTGGTATCACCCTTGCCGTGTTGGGCTCCGGGCTGGATTGCCTCTACCCCAAACGCCATCAGGGACTGGCAGGTCAGATTCTGGAGAAAGGTGGTTTGCTTATCTCCGAGCTGGCGCCGGATAAAGGGCCGCTGGCTGAACATTTTCCTCGTCGCAACCGTATTATCAGTGGTCTGTCGTTGGGAACTCTGGTGGTGGAGGCGACCGAGCAGAGTGGTTCGCTGATCACCGCTCGCTATGCACTGGAGCAGGGGCGCGAAGTGTTTGCGGTACCCGGCGCCCCGCAAAACGCCCAGGCGATAGGGTGCAACAGATTAATTCAGCAGGGGGCCAAACTTGTGCTGAGTGCGGCCGATATAGTGGAAGAGTTGCCAGAGTGGTTCGCACGGCCAGATCCGTCGGCCATACCATCTGAGCAACAGCATAATAGCGAATTGCCTTATGCTGATTTGTTGGATAACGTAGATTACGAGACCACGAGCGTGGATACCGTTGCCGAGCGGACCCAGCTTCCTGTCGAAGTGGTATTGGGCAGGTTGGTAGAGCTGGAGTTGGTCGGTGCAGTGATGGCGGTAGCCGGTGGATACGTCAGAGCGAGGAGGGCGAATCATGTTTGATGTATTGATGTACCTTTTCGAGACCTACATCCACAGCGATGCAGATGTGATGGTCGAGCAGAATGAACTCACCGACGAGTTGAGCCGAGCCGGTTTTGACAAGGAAGAGATCGACAAGGCGCTCGACTGGTTGGAGCGACTGGCCAATCTGCATGATAGCGAGCGGGAGGTCTATGTGGCCGCCAGCGCGCAAGGCTCGATGCGTATCTATGCCCCGCAAGAGCTGGCACGCCTCAGCACCGAGTGCCGCGGCTTCCTGCTATTTCTGGAACAGGCCCAGGTACTGAATGCCGAAACCCGCGAGATCTGTATCGAGCGTCTGCTCGAGTTGGACAAACCGGATATCGAGCTGGATGACCTGAAGTGGGTCGTCATGATGGTGCTGTTCAACGTACCGGGCAGTGAAAATGCCTACCAGCAGATGGAAGAGCTGGTGTTTGATGAGTCAGACGGCGTCATTCACTGACAGTCCGGTGCCGCGCTGGTAGAATTCAGGCCATCTGGATTTCAAGGCGCGGCCCATGTCAAAAATCGATCATCACCTCTTTTCAGCCCACGAACATGCCTTCGAGCGCGAGCCGTGCCCGCAGTGCGGGGCCGAGCTGGTGATCCGCCAGGGCAAACATGGCCCCTTTCTCGGCTGTTCTGCCTATCCTGCCTGTGATTACATTCGCTCCCTGACGCCATCCGGCCGCGACATCGAAAAGGTGCTCGAAGGCTCTGCCTGTCCCGATTGCGGACAGCCGCTGGCGATCAAGAAGGGGCGTTACGGTCTGTTTGTCGGCTGCACTCAGTATCCGGCCTGTCAGCACATCGAATCCCTGCAGGAGAGCGATGATACCCAGATCCTCTGCCCCGAGTGCGGCAAGGGTCATCTGGTGAGCCGGACCTCCCGCTATGGCAAGCAATTTTACTCCTGTGATGGCTATCCCCATTGCAAATATGTGGTGAACGACAAGCCGATCCCCATGCCTTGTCCCGCGTGTGGTTGGGGCATCATGGTCGAGAAAAAAGTGAGGGGAACGCTGCGTTGGGTCTGTCCGCAAAAGAAATGCGGCCACCAAAGTGAGCAGGTATAATCCCGCCGCCGCAACCGGATTGAAACGTTTTCGGTGAACTTCAACCTCCCACTTGGAGTAAGGAAATTCCCACCATGAATAAACCCTTTGTTGCCGTATTGATGGGCTCTGATTCTGATTTCCCCGTGATGCAGAGCACCCTCGAGGTGCTCAAGTCATTTGATATCGCAGTGGAAGTCAAAGTCACCTCCGCGCACCGCACGCCGGCTGCGACCCATCAGTATGTGACCGATGCCGAGGCCCGTGGCTGCAAGGTCTTTATCTGTGCTGCCGGTCTGGCTGCGCACCTAGCGGGTGCCGTAGCCGGCATCACGACTCGTCCTGTGATCGGGGTGCCCATCGATGGTGGCCCGCTCAAGGGGCTGGATGCGCTGCTCTCCACCGTGCAGATGCCGGGTGGTGTACCGGTGGCGACTGTGGCGATCGGCAAAGCCGGTGCCAAGAACGCAGGTTATCTGGCAGCCCAGATGCTGGCAGTAGCCGATGATGAACTGGCAGCCAAGGTTCGGGCCGAACGCCAGAAGAATGCCGAAGAGGTGATGGCCAAGGATGCCGCCCTGCAGGCTCAACTCAAGTAAGTGAACGGGTGGCGATCCGGATGTGTCGTATTTTTCCTGTGCTACAGCAAAACGTCACTTTGTTGTGGTCGCCGCCGTATGGATTCAACTTGCTACTAAGTGACGAGGCGGCAGCCTGGCTGCCGCATTTTTCCTATGCCAAATGAATTTGAACAGGCGGTTGCCGCCCTCCAGCAGGAAGGGGTGATTGCCTATGCGACCGAGGCTGTGTTTGGTCTGGGTTGTGATCCCGACTCCGAAGTGGCGGTGCAGCGACTGCTGGCCATCAAACAGCGTCCGGTAGAGAAAGGGTTGATCCTGATTGCTGCCGACGTGGCGCAATTGCAGGATTACATCGATCTGAGTCAGCTTAGCGGTGAGCAACTGGCTCTGGTTGAAGCCAGCTGGCCCGGTCCTTTTACCTGGATCATGCCTGCCCGTGCGACGACGCCAGCCTGGCTGACCGGGCAGTTCGAGACCCTCGCGGTACGCGTGACGGCTCATCCTCAGGTACAGGCGTTGTGCCGTGCCTTTGGCAAGCCGCTGGTCTCTACCAGCGCCAACCTGACCGGTGAGGAGCCGGCTCGCCGCGTGGCCGATATTGGTGAGCGGCTGGCAAGCAAGTTAGCCTATATCCTGCCCGGGGAAGTGGGTGGTCAAGCTAACCCATCCGAGATCAAGGACGCCCGAACCGGCGCCATTATTCGCCCCTCCTGAACAGGCGGATACGTCATGATTTGCTATCAATCCGCTGAGCGGTGAGCTCATCGGATTGATTTAACTATAAAAATGGACAGGGCGTTCACGATCCTGCCTGACTGGAGACAAGATGAGCAAACCGGATGTGGCCCAGGTCAAGGCCTTCCTGTTGCAGTTGCAGGACGAGATCTGCCGTGGTCTGGAAATGGCCGACGGTGCCGGACACTTTGTGGAAGATGCCTGGAGCCGTGAAGGCGGTGGCGGTGGTCGCACCCGTGTGCTGCGCCACGGCGCGGTGATCGAGCAGGGGGGCGTCAACTTCTCCCATGTCTATGGCGATGCCATGCCTGCCTCTGCTACAGCCCATCGGCCAGAGTTGGCCGGTCGCAAGTTCGAGGCTATGGGCGTGTCGCTGGTGATCCATCCGCACAACCCCTATGTGCCGACCAGCCACGCCAACGTCCGTTTCTTCATTGCCGAGAAAGAGGGTGAAGAGCCCATTTGGTGGTTTGGCGGTGGCTTCGATTTGACGCCTTTCTACCCGTTTGCCGAGGATGTGCAGCATTGGCATCAGGTCTCCCGTGATCTCTGCCAGCCATTTGGTGATGAGATCTACCCCGAGTTCAAATCCTGGTGCGATCGCTACTTCTTCCTCAAACACCGCAACGAGACGCGAGGGGTGGGCGGCCTCTTCTTCGACGATCTGAATCGCTGGCCCTTTGCCGACTGCTTTGCCTTTATGCAGGCGGTAGGTCGGGGATATCTCGATGCTTACCTGCCGATCATTGAACGACGCAAGGCGCTGCCCTATGGCGAGCGGGAGCGGGAGTTCCAGCTCTATCGTCGCGGCCGTTATGTGGAGTTCAATCTGGTGTATGACCGAGGCACCCTGTTCGGGTTGCAGACCGGCGGACGTACCGAGTCGATCCTGATGTCGATGCCACCGCTGGCACGTTGGGAGTATGACTGGCAGCCGGAGGCGGGCACTCCTGAAGCCTTGCTCTACACCGATTACCTCACGCCGCGAGAATGGCTGTGACCCGAGGGACCATGATGGTCCCTTTTTACTGGCCGTTATTCGGCTTGTTCCCGAGAGTGAAAACCCGTTAAATCGGAATATTGCCCTCTGATGGAACTCTTTGATGGATCGTTATCTGGTTTTTGGCCACCCGGTGCGCCACAGCAAGTCCCCCTTCATTCACACCCTGTTTGCCAGACAAACCCAGCAAGAGCTGGAGTATGGGCTGGCTGAACCCGCCGTCGACGAGTTTGCCCAAGCCCTGTGCACCTTCTTTGACCAAGGGGGCAAGGGCTGCAACGTCACAGTGCCGTTCAAGGAGCAGGCATTCGCGCTGGTTGATCGGTTGAGCCCAAGGGCCAAGCGGGCGGGCGCGGTCAATACCATCAAGCTGACCAATGATGGCGTGTTGCTGGGGGATAATACCGATGGCGCCGGATTGGTCGCCGATCTCAAGTCCCATGGTGTGACGCTGGCGGATAGCCGGATCCTGCTGCTGGGTGCCGGTGGCGCTGCTCGCGGTGCATTGGCGCCGCTGCTGGCTGAGTTGCCGAGCGAGCTGGTGATCGCCAACCGTACCCACACAAAAGCGCAACAGTTGGCTGCCGAATTCCACGATCTGGGGCCTGTGACTGCTCAGACCTATGAGCAGTTGGCAGGGCCATTCGATCTCGTCATCAACTCTACCTCCGCCAGCCTGCAAGGAGAGCTGCCGCCGTTGGCCCCAGCCCTGATCCACACTGATATTGCCATCTACGACATGATGTATGGCGCCTCGGATACGGCTTTTATCAGTTGGGCCAAACAGCATGGGGCTCGTCAAACCATGGATGGACTCGGCATGCTGGTGGAACAGGCCGCCGAAGCGTTTACCGTGTGGCGCGGAATTCGTCCCGGGACTAAACAGGTATTGAGAGAGTTGAAGCGTAACTTGGGGGTGATATGAACCAGGGTATTCTGTTTCCCGACCTGATGGAGTGGCAGGCTGACGAACAGCGGGTGCGTTTTCCTGCCCAGCAGATGGGGGCGCTGATAGATTGTTACATCAGCCATCGGCGACTGGAGAGAATGACAGGTCTGGCGCTGACGAGAGAGGATGACATCGTCAGAGCCTTCGAAAGTGTACGTTTTGATATTGAAGACATGGCTGAAAAACTCATTGAAGAACAAGAGTTTGCTGAGGATGGCGCTATCTACCTCTGATTTTTTAAAGTTTTTTTGTTTTGTAGCGGAACTACTTTGAAATGGCGCTGACTAACTAGATAGTTGAGGAAGTGCTAGCTAGTCACCTTTATAACTCCCCGGTATTCGTACTGGGGATTTTTTTATCTATATGAAAATAAAAGATTTTTTCTTAATCTGTAAGTTGTGAAACTAAATTACATAAATTACTTTCACTTTCTGCTGCTTTGCTGTACAGTTGTCTGCGTAGGGTACAGAGGTAAGATGTTCTATCTTTCAGACCTTTTATTTCACGTAATTGAATGTGGCTGAATAGCTGCCCCGATGAGGTTCTCGTCGGGGTGTTTTTTTATGCGCATCATTTAGAGTAAATGCTTTAAATTGGCGATACATTTGATAGAATGAGGCTGCTTCTTGAGGAATACCTGTCGTCTGGTACTCAAGATTCAGCTTCTTCCCAATTTTTTGAACTTATTATTTCAGGCTGGATGGCATCACTGTCGTCCGGCCTCATTTTTATCCCTTTCGGTTAGGTTTTGTAATTAAATTTCATTTTTGTCTCTTTTTGTAATTATTGTTCGTTTTGAAAGAACGAATTTGAAAACGCTATCAACGCCTACTTAAGTTAATTATTTAAGTGAATTAACTGCCTATCTATATGAACTGTAAGCGGTAATGGATATAGCCGGGGAGGCGAATACGGGGTGTTTGTCGTGAGGCAGGTGAAAGCGACAATCTGAAACCCTTTCAATCAGCGGAGGAGTGCTCCGCCAATTGCAAGGAGAGCGAGGAGTAGATTACTCCTCGGCAGGTTGCTGTTCGTCAGCGTTCAGCAGGTCGGTATCGTCACCACTGACGTACCATTCGGTCAGGGTTTGCGCCAGCTTCTCCACACCGATATTGGTGAGGGAGGAGAACGCTTCGACCTGGATCTGGGAACCGAGGTTGGCAACGGCCTGGCGCACCTTGATCACCTGGTTGTTGCGCGGGCCGGGGCTCAGTTTGTCAGCCTTGGTCAGCAGTAGCATGACGGGCAGCTGACGGTGCGAGCTCCACTCCAGCATGTTCATGTCGGTATCTTTGAGCGGATGGCGGATGTCCATCAGGATCACCAGACCTTTCAATGACTCACGGCGCTGCAGATACTCTGCCAGTGACTTTTGCCACTTGAGCTTCATTTCCAGCGGAACTTGCGCATAACCATAACCCGGCAAGTCGACTAGACGCTTGCCCGGTTCCAGCTCAAACAGGTTGATCAGCTGGGTACGACCGGGTGTCTTACTGGTGCGCGCCAAGTTCTTGTGTTTGGTTAAGGTGTTCAATGCAGATGACTTACCGGCGTTGGAACGGCCGGCAAACGCGATCTCGACACCCCCATCATTTGGCAGGTGACGGATGTCGGGTGCGCTGGTCACAAAATGCACCTTATTGAAATTCAGAGTTTGTGTTTCCAACGTAAATTCCCCATGGAGATAGAGGGTTATAGAGTTACTTTTTTGTAAAATGGTGTAAAATAGCGTCGCTTAAACGCGTTTATTTTAACATGCCTTCAGCGGCATGGGATCTGGAAGCCTAATAACGAAAAGTTGGAACGCCATGAAGAACCTAGTCATTACTCTTGCTCTGATGGTTGGCGTAACGGGGATGGCACAAGCCAAGGGCGATGCCGCTGCGGGACAGACCAAGGCTGCCGTTTGTGCGGCTTGTCATGGACCGGACGGAAACAGCCTGGTTGATATGTACCCCAAAATTGCTGGTCAGCACGCATCATATATCAAAAAGCAGTTAGTTGAACTGAAGGCTGCCGCTTCTGGTCAAATTGGCCGGGTTGCGCCAGTGATGGGGCCGATGGCGTTACCTTTGTCGGAACAGGACATGGATGACCTGGCGGCTTATTTCTCCAGCCTGAAGGTTACCCCTATCGCTGTCCCTGACGACGTGGTCGAAGCGGGCAAGGCTCTCTATATGGGTGGTGACATGAGTCGCGGTCTGGCAGCTTGTACGGCTTGCCATGGTCCTCGTGGCTCGGGTGTCGAACAGGCGAAGTATCCCAACCTGTCCGGCCAGCATCCTGCCTATATCAAGGCTCAGCTCACCGCATTCCGTGCCGGGACGCGTGACAACGATCCGAATGGCATGATGCGGGATGTTGCCAAGAAACTGACTGATCAGGATATCGAAGCCCTCTCCAAATATGTGGCGGGTCTGCACTGATATAGTCGATACGGTCGATTTGAGTTGAAACGGGGAGCCTGGGCTCCCTGTTGTTTTTATGGCTTTCAGATAATTCTCGGTTTAATCCCCCCGTTCTGTAAGAGATCTCCCATTCTCAAGGCAGGCCAAGGCTCATAAAATTGCATAAAATATTAAATAATCATTATTTATCAGTGAATTATATAAATATTGACATTTTTCGACATGTTGAGAATGTTTTGAGTGGATTGAGCCGCTTTATAGAGTTGGTACAGTAGGCTTAATGGATTCACCCACGGATTGGGTGACGGTTTCACGACAGGGTGTTGTGAGCAGAGGATGGCTGGCGTGGCGGGATGCCATGGGCTCGGATGAGCTGGCAAAGGATTGAAGGATCAGGATGGTGACCATCTCCGGAGCGGGATGGGGTTACGGGATGCAGACTCCCCGGCACGATGGCAGGATGCGGTCGAGACGGGTCAAACAGGCACACGCACATTCAGGAACGACCAATATAAGGTCAGGATGACCACACAACGATATGATGCGGCGACAAGTTGTCATGGAGAGGACGAAACAGACTGTTTTGCCATTCAGGATGGCGCACGCATGAACATATCAAGGCAGCTTCGGCTGCCTTTTTTCTTTTGGGTCATTAACCCGATTAGCCATTCTGTGTCAAAATACCAGCAACATGCCCAGAGGATACCGATCCTGCGGTGTTCAGTGGCCTGATTGGGCCTGATTGGTGCGGGATCCTGCTCTTGTTCCAGCCTTACTGTTCCTCGCATCGTATCCCACCGGGTGAAATCATCCCGGGTACGGGTCAAACCAGTTATTTTCGGAGTTAGCCATTCATGTCTGCCAAACAACCCACTCGCAAGCCTACTGGCAAGCGCAAAGAATCTGATGTCAGTGCTCAAGAAGGCCGTGAGCGTAAACGGGCTGCCAAGCGCAAAGGCCTGAAGGCTGGTTCTCGTCAGCAAGTTGAACAGCCGAAGAGCAAGTCTGGCAACAGCCAGTCCAAAGATCCGCGTATCGGTTCCCGCAAGCCGGTGGTACTGGTGGTGGATGACAAACAGAAGAAGCCGACAGCCCCCAAGGCGGTGAAAGAGAAGAAGCTGGTGATGACGCCCGAGCAGGAGCTGGCGTCCATCGAAAACGATGACCGCTTGAATGATCTGCTGGATCGTCTGGATGCCGGTGAAACCCTGGAAGCGGCCGAGCAGGCCTGGGTTGATCAGCGCGTCGACCGTTATCAGGAGCTGATGGATGAGCTGGGCATCATCGACAACGACGATGATGAAGATGATGATCTGCCGTTTGATGATGGCGATGACGCCGAGTTCGACGAGCAGAAACCAGCCTCCGAAGAGGAGTTGTGGGACCGTTTCAACCAGGTCGATTTCAAGCCGGAACCCAAGCCTGAGCCGAAGAAAAAGTGATGAGTGGATGGATGCTGGCCGCCCTGTTGGGCGGCCTGATTTTGTCAGGGTTGGCCATCTATGCAGGCATGCTGCTGGCCAGGCTGAGACGACAGCAAGCGATGCAGTGGCAGGCGATTACCGCTCGCAATGAACGAATTCTGGAGAGCGTGCGGGTCATTGCCCATGCGGTGCGGGAGGGGCAGTGTGATTACTCCGAAGGCGCCATTCGGCTGACCAATCTGCTGGATGCGTTGCAGATCAAGGGGGGACGGGCGTTTGTTGCCGAGTTCCCGGGTCTGTACGGGCTGTATGAGAAGGTGAAAGATATGCCGACTCATGAGGCCAGACGTGCCCTCAAGCGCAATGAAGTGATGAAGATGGATCTCGAACGCAGCGGCTACGAGGCCGAGCTGGAGGCTCAGATCCTCAAGGATGTGGCCCAGCTGAAGGATTTTCAGTTAGGTCGGTGAGCCAACAATAACAACAAGAGAGGAAGCGAGCGTGCAAGCAGAACAGATTGTGTGGGATCAGGCCCTGATCGAAAAATATAACTACAGTGGCCCGCGATACACCTCTTATCCCACTGCGCTGGAGTTCAACGAGAGCTTCGGCTATCCGGATTTTGTCCACGCTGCTGGCCAGTATCCCGAGCGCAATCTGTCGCTCTACGTGCATATCCCTTTCTGTCACAAGCTCTGCTACTACTGCGGCTGCAACAAGGTCATTACCCGTCATCAGCACAAGGCTGACGAGTACCTCGACTACCTGGAGCAGGAGATCAAGGCGCAAGCCCCGTTCTTCAAGCATCGTCTGGTCACCCAGCTGCACTGGGGTGGCGGTACACCCACCTATCTGGATGAAGCGCAAACGCGCCGTCTGATGGCCATGCTGCGTGAGCACTTCCATTTCGCCGAAGAGGGGGAGTTCAGCATCGAGGTCGATCCGCGCGAGATTGCTATTACCATGCTGGATGTGCTGCGAGATGTCGGCTTCAACCGCATCAGCCTCGGGGTGCAGGACTTCAACAAGGATGTGCAGGTCGCAGTCAACCGCGAGCAGGACAACGACTTTATTAAAGCGATGCTGGAACGGGCCCGTGAACTTGGCTTCCGCTCGACCAACCTCGACCTTATCTATGGCCTGCCGCATCAGGATCGTGCCAGCTTCCACCATACGCTGGAAGAGGTGCTCAAGACGGATCCGGCGCGCCTCTCCATCTTCAACTATGCCCATCTGCCGAGCCGCTTTGCCGCCCAGCGCAAGTTGAAAGAGGTGGATATGCCTGCGCCGCAGGAGAAACTGGCCATGCTGCAGGACACCATCGCCTTCCTGACCGGTCAGGGTTACCAGTTCATCGGTATGGACCATTTTGCCAAACCCGATGACGAGTTGGCAGTGGCGCAGCGCGAGGGCAAGCTGCACCGCAACTTCCAGGGCTATACCACCCAGGGAGATTGTGATCTGCTGGGGCTGGGGGTCTCCTCCATCAGCATGATCGGTGATGCCTATTCCCAGAACCAGAAAGAGCTCAAGGCTTATTACGCACAGGTTGCAGAGCTGGGTCATGCCCAGTGGAAAGGCTGCTCGCTCAATCAGGATGACCTGATCCGCCGTGAGGTGATCAAGCGGCTTATCTGTGATTTCCGTCTGAACTTTGCGTCTGTCGAGCAGGCGCACGGTCTCAATTTCAGAGAGTATTTTGCCGACGATCTCAAGCTGCTGCAGACCTTCATCAACGATGGATTGGTGCGTATGACGGAGGATGGTCTGGAGGTCTCCTCCACGGGGCAGCTGCTGATCCGCAATATCTGCATGTGTTTCGACGTGTACTTGCGCAACAAGGCGCGCCAGCAACAGTTCTCTCGCGTGATATAAGCTTGTTTGCCGATTAGAAAACAGAAAAGGGCGCCATCGTGGCGCCCTTTTCATATGTATTTTTGCTTAAGCAGCGGGTCGGAAAGGTTCTGGTAAGAAGTCTCTGCGCTGAGGCAAGCAATTGAGAGCCAAGCAAGGGGACGGTGAAATGCAGATAAAAAGATGGGGGCGACTTGCGTCGCCCCCGGTAGTCGTATCGCTCAGATCCTTGAACGAAGTTGCTCCCTGCAATCCCTGACTGTTTACCTCTTCCTTTAGGTTTCCCCTTCCCAATCCTTTGGGGTGTCCTTTAGCCATCTTGGCCTGACGAGTCATCCTGTCCCGTCGCACTTTCTCCGTCCCGGGAGGTGTCCTTTACCACATCCTGTGGTGAGTCCATTTGCCCAACCCTGGCAGCCAGTCTTCCTGACCGACTTCATTGCGTCCGTGCATGAGTAACTATAAGGATTTTCTAACCGGCTACAACGTCAGAATGGAAAACGTTTTTTCTATTAGCTGTTTCGAAAGTGGTGTGTTTCGATTTATTCATTTATAAACAGATACTTAAGTTAATCGCCTTCACGTTTTAAGATCCTATCTTCCGATTATCTCGAGGATCTTTTAGGCTGTTTACTTACATGTGGAATGGCAGATCTCTTACACGGGATTTTGGTTGCTTTGGAAACAGATTCTGTGCTCTGATGGTGATCACCCAATGTGGGTGTGACGGCAGGAAAAGAGCAGTGAATGGGGTATTTATAGGTGCTGGTTGAGGCGCTCATAGATGGTTTGGCGCTCTTCAGGGGTGAGCGAAGAGAAGTAGTGGGTAAAGAGGCGCAGTAGCAGGGACTTGTTCATGCCGTCTTGTTGGGTCAGATTACCCAGCTCATCGATGGCCACTGTACTCATGGAGAAGGTCGCTTTTTTAAAACTGGGCTTCAGATGCTCACCACTCTCGATAAAGGCCAGTGCCGACAAGGCTTCATCCCTATGCAGACTCAACTCAAGGCTGACAACCTTGGGTTTACCCTTGGCGTAGAACTCAGCATCTTCGATAAATTCATCGACAGTGAACTTCTTCTGGTGATGCAGCTGATGCTTTTTCTTCAGATCCGCCAAGCCCATCTCATACCCCCACTTTCAGGAACTCTTTGGCGATGGCCCGGATCTCTTCGGCAGATTTGCCATCCGGTTCTATCTCCATCACCGATAATCCCTTTTCCTCACTATCGTCGTAGACGTTGCGGCCATAGGTGATGGAATTCAGTACATCGACTCCGAACGAGGCACATACCTCTTTGGCCTCGAGAATCCGCTTTACCTGATTGGGCAAAGATGGACATTGGGTCAACACAACGGCTGCATTGAGTGTCGGATTGACCATCTTGCAGGTGGTGATCAGATCTTCCATATGGGGCAGGGTCTTGAGGTCGCGGCGTTTCGGGCGCAAGGGGATCAGGGCGTGGGTGGCGACAGCCATGGTGGAGCGCAGTGCCCGGTTGTCTTGCCCGCCGCAATCGACGATGACGTAGTCATAGCGATTTTTCAGGCTAAGCAGATCGTTGCGAATATTGCCATAGAGCTGAACGCAGTTGATTTGTGGCAGATCCGGGTTGTCGTTGCGTTCCTGAATCCAGTCCGAGGTAGTGCGTTGCGGGTCGCAGTCGACCAGTAACACCTCTCCCTGAAATTGGGATCTGAGGTAGACCGCCAGATTTTGCGCCAGGCAGCTCTTGCCACTGCCACCCTTCTCCCCACCGACCAACAAGATCATGACGTTCCCCTATCCATGAGAAAACCGCTGATTTCAGTATAGGAGGGGGTTGGCTCATCACAAGGCGAGAGGAGTGATGCTCCTCTCGTTCTGCAGGTTAATAGTGAACACTGCCGCCATGCCAGCGGCAGACATAGTCGGGCACCAGCATCTGGGGAGCCTTGTCGACATGGCAGACCACCATGGGTATGGCAGGGGCTCCTTCAGCCTGACTGAGGGTGGGGAGCGCAGAGAGCAGCAAAGTCGCGAGCAACAGCATGGGTTTCATCTTCATAACAACTCCTTGGTAGTGTCATTCCTGTGTGATCCGGATCACTTTCTGAGTTAAGTCGAGGTTGGCGCCAGCGCAAGGTGAGGTGAATAAATTCAATTAATGAAAAAAGTATCAAAAGGCGTTGTGGTGACCGACGAGGATGGCTGCCCACCTTGATGCGGACTTTGTGCATATTAAGTTGAACCGCAAAAAGAGGCGGTGACTTATGAGGCTGGGCCTGATGGGGTTGGCGTCAATGCCATGATCTGGAACAAGAAAAGATTTATGCAGTGAATGTGGTCGATGTGAGTATTTATTTCTCCCGCGTTCCTCTCGTTACGGCGATGTATTCAATACACAGGTAGTAATATTCAGATATTATTTTAGTTGCCACCCATTTCATTGTTTTTTAATGGGTTTTTGTTTTTTCTTTTAATCTTTCCAGTGAGTTGGCATGAATAAAAGTTGAATCAACCTGAAATATATCGGGGTGGTTTTGCATGAAGATTCAGGGTTTGCTGAGAGGAAAATGCGTAAATTGCTACTGGAGTCATAGATTGAAAGGTGAATATATTCAGTTCAAAGTGAATGTGATCAATGTCTAAGTTTATTGCTATTGGCAGGTCTAACCTCGGCTTCGAAAGGCAAGGGCAGGATAGAACATAAGCCGATTACCCTACATAAAGAATATCCCGCCTTAGCCACGAGCATGAATAGAAGGAATCTATTCAATCACTCGCAGGGACCACTGCTAGACGGAATATAATCATGAGCAAATTTTATGTAGGTTCTGAAGTTGGCCAATTGCGCCGTGTCATGTTGCACCGCCCCAACCTCAGTCTGAAGCGTCTGACTCCTTCCAACTGCCAGGATCTGCTGTTCGATGACGTCCTGTCTGTTGAACGTGCCGGTCAGGAGCACGACAAATTCGCTCAGGTACTGCGCGATCAGAATGTCGAAGTTTTCCTGCTGACCAATCTGCTGGCGGAAACCCTGGATGTGCCGGAAGCCAAAACCTGGCTGCTGCAACATCAGGTCTCCGACTATCGCCTCGGCTCTTCTTTTGCCAACGACGTGCGCTGCTTCCTGGCTGACATGCCGCACCGCGAACTGGCCCGCATTCTCTCCGGCGGCCTGACTTACTCCGAGATGCCCTACAGCGGCGTCAACATGGTAGTGGGCATGCACGCTCCGACCGATTTCATCATCGAGCCGCTGCCCAACCACCTCTTTACCCGTGACACCTCCTGCTGGGTTTATGGCGGCGTCTCCATCAACCCGATGGCCAAGCCGGCTCGTCGCCGCGAGACCAACCATGTGAAGGCCATCTACCGCTGGCACCCGATGTTTGCCGGCCAGGACTTCATCAAGTACTTCGGTGACGAGGAGCGTGACTACGACAACTCCACCATCGAGGGTGGCGACGTACTGGTTATCGGCCGCGGCGCCGTGCTGATCGGCATGTCCGAGCGCACTACCCCGCAAGGTGTCGAGCACCTGGCTCGCAGCCTGTTCAAACATGGTCAGGCCAAGCAGGTCATCGCCATGGAGCTGCCGAAACATCGCAGCTGCATGCACCTGGATACCGTCATGACTCACATGGACATCGACACCTTCTCCGTCTATCCGGAAGTGATCCGCAAGGATGTGCAGTGCTGGAGCCTGACTCCGGGCGGCGCCACCGGCATGAACATCAAGGAAGAGGGTTACTTCGTCACCGCCATCGAGAAAGCACTGGGCGTGGATCAGCTGAAGATCATCACCACTGGCGGTGACAGCTTCGAAGCCGAACGCGAGCAGTGGAACGACGCCAACAACGTACTGACCGTACGTCCCGGCGTGGTGGTGGGTTACGAGCGCAATACCTACACCAACGAGAAGTATGACAAGGCCGGCATCACAGTTCTCTCCATCCCGGGTGATGAACTGGGCCGTGGCCGCGGCGGCGCCCGCTGCATGAGCTGCCCGATGGAACGTGACAGCATCTGATGAGACGGCGTGGCGCCGGCAGAAGCTGGCGCCACACAGAACCAAACTCGAGATTAACCACTATGAAAAAACCAACTGTCGTCGTCGCTCTGGGTGGCAATGCACTGCTCCGTCGTGGTGAGCCACTGGAAGCGGATATCCAGCGCAAGAACATTGCAACTGCCGCCAAGACCATCGCCCTCATCGCTCAGGAGTACAACGTGGTGCTGGTGCATGGCAACGGCCCGCAAGTCGGCCTGCTGGCCCTGCAGAACAGCGCCTACACCAAGGTATCCCCCTATCCGCTGGATGTGCTGGGTGCCGAGTCTCAGGGCATGATCGGCTACATGCTGATCCAGGAGCTGAAAAACCTGATGCCGAGCCGCAACGTCACCGCGCTGCTGACTCAGGTGCAGGTCGATCCCAAGGATCCGGCATTCGCCAACCCGACCAAATTTATCGGCCCCGTCTACGAAGAGGCTGAAGCCCGCACCCTGGCAGAAGAGAAGCACTGGGTGGTCAAGGCTGACGGCAAGTTCTTCCGCCGCGTAGTGCCGTCCCCGCTGCCCCAGCGCATCGTCGAAGGCGACGCTATCGAGACTCTGATTGCCCAGGGCCATCTCATCATCTGTACCGGTGGTGGCGGCATCCCGGTGACCTGGGATGGCGAGAGCCTGACCGGTATTGAAGCCGTCATCGACAAGGACATGTCTGCCGCCTATCTGGCCAAGCAGATCAAGGCCGACGCCCTGCTGATCCTGACCGATGCCGATGCCGTCTATCTGGATTGGGGCAAACCGACCCAGCGTCCGCTGCGCGTCACCAGCCCGGACGAGCTGGCCGGGGTCAAGTTCGATGCAGGTTCCATGGGGCCGAAAGTCGAAGCCTCTTGTGAATTTGTCAAAGCGACCGGCGGCATGGTCGGCATCGGCTCGCTGGAAGATGGCCTCGCCATCCTCAAGGGTGAAGCCGGCACCAATATCGTCGCCACCCGCACCGTACATGCGTAATTACCGATATCTGTACTGAGAATGCGTAGTCAACACTACTGCCCGAACTGGTCTGAAACATATATAGAGAGAACTCATCATGGCTTTTAATCTGCGTAACCGTAACTTCCTGAAACTGCTGGACTTCACCCCGCGCGAAATCCAATACATGATCGATCTGGCCATCGACCTGAAGAAAGCCAAATACGGTGGCTACGAGCGCAAGCATCTGGTCGGTAAAAACATCGCCCTGATTTTCGAGAAGACCTCCACCCGTACCCGTTGTGCATTTGAAGTGGCGGCCTTCGACCAGGGCGCGCAAGTCTCCTACCTTGGCCCAAGCGGTTCCCAAATCGGTCACAAGGAGTCCATGAAGGACACCGCCCGTGTACTGGGTCGCATGTATGACGGTATCGAATACCGCGGCTACGGTCAGGAGATCGTGGAAGAGCTGGGCGCCTACGCCGGTGTCCCGGTCTGGAACGGCCTGACCAACGAATTCCACCCGACCCAGATCCTGGCCGACTTCATGACCATGCTGGAGCACGGCAAGGGCAAACGTCTGGATCAAATCAAGTTCGCCTACCTGGGTGATGCCCGCAACAACATGGGTAACTCCCTGATGGTCGGCGCCGCCAAAATGGGCATGGACATCCGTCTGGTCGCACCGAAAGCCTTCTGGCCGGAAGAGGAGCTGGTTGCCAAGTGCCGCCAGATCGCCGAAGAGACCGGCGCACGCATCACCCTGACCGAAGATGTGAAAGAGGGTGTGCTGGGTGCTGACTTCCTCTACACCGACGTCTGGGTATCCATGGGTGAAGCGAAAGAAGCCTGGGATCAGCGCGTCAAACTGATGACCCCTTATCAGGTCAACATGGATGTCATCAACGCCACCAAGAACCCGGATGTGAAGTTCATGCACTGCCTGCCGGCGTTCCACAACGACGAGACCACCATGGGCAAGGAAGTGGCTGACAAATATGGCATGAAAGGCCTGGAAGTGACCGAGGACGTGTTCGAATCCGAGCACAGCATCGTGTTCGACGAGGCCGAAAACCGGATGCACACCATCAAGGCAGTGATGGTTGCTACGCTGGGCGACTAAGGTCGCAGTAGTGGTGCCGGGGGGCGACCCCCGGCTTTTCGACCATGTGACAGCGGCATAATACCTCTAACCCTACAACCCGCAGCCTGCATGGATACCACACCCACAGAAGGAAGCTGGACCATGACCAAATTCAAGTTCCCGTCAGCCTACACGATACTGTTTGTGCTGATCGCCCTGGTGGCCGCCCTGAGCTGGATAGTGCCGGCCGGCAAATATGAGATGACCATGAACGAAGCCCTCGGCAAAGAAGTGCCGGTGGCGGGTACCTACAAACTGGTGGAGGGAAATCCCCAGGGGATCGTCGACGTGCTGCTGGCACCGATCGATGGTCTCTACAACCACGACACCTATGAGGCAGGCGCCATCGACGTCTCCCTCTTTATCCTGATCATCGGTGGTTTTCTTGGCATTGTGACCAAGACAGGTGCCATTGATGCCGGTATTGAACGTGTGACCGACCGCCTGCGCGGCCGTGAAGAGTGGATGATCCCGATCCTGATGGCGCTGTTTGCCGCAGGTGGCACCATCTACGGGATGGCCGAAGAGTCGCTGCCTTTCTACACCCTGCTGGTGCCGGTGATGATGGCCGCCCGTTTTGACCCTGTGGTGGCGGCTGCAACCGTATTGCTGGGGGCCGGTATCGGTACTCTGGGTTCCACCATCAACCCGTTTGCGACCGTGATTGCCGCCAATGCGGCCGGTATCTCCTTCACCGACGGTATCTGGCTGCGCGTCGCCATGCTGGTCGCCGGTTGGCTGCTCTGCGTTGCCTACGTCATGCGTTACGCCAAGATGGTGCGCAGCGATCCGAGCAAATCCCTGGTAGCTGACAAGTGGGAAGAGAACCGTGCCCACTTCCTTGGCAACAAGAGCGACCAGATGCTGGAGTTCACCCTGACCCGTAAAATCGTGCTGGGTATCTTCGTCGCCGCCTTTGCCGTGATGATCTACGGTGTGGCCGTGCTGGGCTGGTGGATGGCGCAGATCTCCGGCGTGTTCCTGGCTGCCGCCATCATCGTTGGTCTTATCTCCCGCATGAGCGAAGAGGAGCTGACCTCCAACTTTATCGATGGTGCCCGCGACCTGCTGGGTGTGGCGCTGATCATCGGTATCGCCCGCGGTATCGTGGTGGTAATGGATAACGGCATGATCACTCACACCATTTTGCACAGTGCAGAAGGGATCGTGACCGGCCTCTCCACTATCGTCTTTATCAACGTGATGTTCGTGCTGGAAGTGGTGCTCTCCTTCCTGGTGCCGTCCTCCTCCGGTCTGGCTGTACTGACCATGCCGATCATGGCGCCGCTGGCCGACTTCGCCAACGTGGGCCGCGATCTGGTGGTGACTGCTTACCAGTCTGCCTCCGGTCTGGTGAACCTGGTGACCCCGACCTCCGCCGTGGTCATGGGTGGTCTGGCCATCGCCAAGGTGCCTTATGTGCGCTGGCTGAAATGGGTGGCTCCGCTGCTCGGTATCCTGACCGTGCTGATCGTGGTCTGCCTGAGCCTGGGTGCCGTGCTCTCCTGAGGGATGACATGCAAGATGAAGCGGGAGCCTGCGGGCTCCCGTTTTTTATGGGCGCAAGAAGTGATGGACACAAAGTCGCAGGCAACAAAAAGGCGACCCGCAGGTCGCCTCGATGCATTCGATGGAAGGGGTTAGCGGGCCTGCGCCAGGGTGCGCACCACGGCGGCGTGGGCCTGACGGGTGCGGCTGATATGGCGCGGCGCGACCAGCACAACGTCATTGCCCGCGACGGCGCCCATGATCTCGGGATTGGCGTTGCGATCCAGCAGGCGAGCCACCACGGTGGCGGCTCCCGGAGTGGTGTGGATCAGCACCATCTGCTGGTTGTGTACCACTTCGCGCACCATGTCGTGGATCGAGCGGGTGCTGCCGGCGGGTTCCAGCTGCTCGTCGACCAGGGTGTAGACCTTCTTGCCGTTGGCATTTTGGGCCTTGGCCACGCCGAGGCGGCGCAGCAGGCGGGAGATGGTGGACTGGCTGATGTCGGCAAAGCCGCGCTCCGACAGCTCGCGGCGGATCTCTTCCTGGGTGCTGTAGCAGTGCTGACCGATGATCTGGCGACAGGCATCCAGCTGGGCCAGATCGGGCTCTTGGGCAACGGGACGACTGAGGGTTTTGACCACGGCGAATTCCTTTGATGATGACCGGAGGTAAACGCGCGATATCTGCCATAGCAGTCAGTTATCAGGTAAAAACACTGATAATCAGCCTATATGCAGGGAATGAGCGGGCATTACCATCTTGCGATGGCAAATTATAGCTGACTGGAAATTCGGTGATGTGACAGGGTTCAAAAATGGGCCCCGTGGGGCCCAATCAGATATCAGTAACGCTCGCTGACGATGTCCTGAGTGAAGGACTTCTCGCAATATTTGCACTTCATCCGTACCACGCCTTTCACTTCGCGCACCCGGAAGTAGCTGTCTACCGGTTCGTTGTGGGAGATGCAGTTGGAGTTGGGGCAGTGGAACACGCCGGCGATGAACTCAGGCAGCTCCAGCTGGTGCTTCTTCACCACATTGAAGTCTTCGATGATGTTGACGGTCGCTTTCGGGGCGAACAGCGCAAGCTGGTTGGCCTGCTGTTCGGTCAGGCGGGTGTTCTCGATCTTGATGAGATCCTTCTTGCCCAGCGCACCGGATTTCAGGTTGAAGCCGACGGTGATCCGCTCCTGGGTTTCGACCAGCTGGAACAGCTTGAGGATCTTGATGCCCTGGCCAGCGGGGATGTGATCGATGACGGAGCCGTGACGGATGGCTTCGACTTGCAGTTGGTTCTTGTCAGACATGATATTCCCCTAAGCTCAGACAGTTTCGTTCAGTACCAGTGCCAGCAGCGCCTGGCGTGCATAGACCCCGTTCTCCGCCTGCTGGAAGTAGCAAGCGTGGGGAGTCTTGTCGACCGCCACATCGATCTCGTCGACGCGGGGCAGGGGATGCAGGATCTTCATGGTGGGCTTGGCCCCTTCCAGAGTCGCCAGCTCCAGAATGAACTTGGCAGCCATGTGCTTGTATTCAGTCTCGTCGAAGCGCTCTTTCTGGACGCGGGTCATGTAGAGGATGTCCAGCTCCGGCATCACCTCTTCCATGGTCTGGTGGACGCTGAACTGGATGCCCTTCTCTTCCAGCTCTTCGCAGATGTAGTCCGGCATCGCCAGCGCTTCCGGGGAGATGAAGAAGAAGCGGCAGTTGAACAGACTGAGGGCCTGGGCCAGCGAGTGCACGGTGCGGCCATATTTCAGGTCACCGACGAAGGCAACGTTGAGGTTGTCCAGACGGCCCTGGGTCTCATGGATGGTGAACAGGTCGAGCAGGGTCTGGCTCGGATGCTGGTTGGAGCCGTCGCCGCCGTTGATGACCGGCACGCGGGAGAACTCGGAGGCCAGACGGGCCGCGCCCTCTTTCGGGTGGCGCATCACCACCGCATCCGAGTAGGAACCGATGATCTTGATGGAGTCAGCCAGCGTCTCGCCCTTCTTGGCGCTGGTGTTGCCACCGTCGGCGAAGCCGATGATGTTGCCGCCAAGGCGCTGTACCGCGGTCTCGAACGAGAGGCGGGTGCGGGTGGAGGCTTCGAAGAAGCAGCTGGCAACCAGCTTGTCTTTCAACAGGCTGGTGTCAGGTTCAGCCTTCAACCGTTGTGCGGTTGAGACTACCAGTTCCATTTCTGACCGGGTCAGGTCCGAAATGGAGATGACATGTTTCTTATAGAGTGGATTGGTCATCGTCTGCATTCCCTTTGACATCATTGGAGGTTTTTCGGGCACAAAAAAAAGCCCCTGAAACAGGGGCTTTTTTTAAAAATAACTGGGGATCTTTGGGGTGGGAACCGGAAACAACGGGGCCGCTCTGGTGCGCACCACCCGTCTGCAAGGCTGTTTTCTGAATCAAAAACTGCATCGTTTCGTCCCGACCTTTTTCAAAACCGGACAGATTATAGGGCCGGTTTTTTAATTGTCAAAATTTTATTTACGATGCCAATTTCAGCATGAAAAACGTTTAAGTGGCGGAAACATGACGACAAATCCACACCTTGTGCGTCTCTTGCAGCGATTCCCCATCGCGGGCCATGGCGCGCAAATAACCGAGTCTGTGGTGTCCTTCCAGCAGGCAGTAGGGGCGGGGTAGGGGATGACCGTTCGGGTAGCTGGCTCCCTCTTCCGGCACCAGCACGATGACAGGTTCCGGCCAGGTGCCTTCGCTCAGCATCTTCTCGCCGAGCCAGGAGCGACGTACATAGCGGTTGCTGCGCAGCATCTCCCCCCAGCGCTCGATCACCTCCATATGGCGGGAGTCCACCTGATCCACCAGCTGCGCGGTGGGCCAGCTTTCACAGGTGAACTGATGGCTGGCGAGATCGATAAAGCTCCAGTTGGACTCAAAACCGCGCCAATGGCGGTAAATCCACTGGGAGAGCACATTTTCAGGAATAAAGGGCACCAGCGGCGCGACCCGTTCAAGATAGGCGGGCAGGGACTCTGTCTTGCGTTCATCCCTGAAGTTGAGGGGCGCCAGTTGTTGGAGCAATCGGTAATTGAGCATAAGTGGCCTCCCGGTACTTGATTTCACCCTACCCCCATTTATGTCCCATTCCTACCCCGGCAGGGCTGCAAATACAGCAAGTTATCCCGCTTTGCTGCACAAACAAGCGCGACTTGTTCGGGATTTGTGCAATCGCATTAAAAGTGTGAAAAAAGCCTTTACCTTTGAAACCCGCTTTGTATACTACGCCTCGTTTGTTGCAGGGGCGTAGTTCCAATTGGTAGAACAGCGGTCTCCAAAACCGATGGTTGCGGGTTCGAGTCCTGCCGCCCCTGCCATTTTCAGAAAGGCCAGCTCATTGAGCTGGCCTTTCGCATTTCCGGCGTTCGCCAATTTATCCCTCTCTCCTTTCTCTTCTCCTTCTTGCCGCTAGCTCTCGGTGACTGTGGCCACATTGATCTCTATGTCTGCCGCAAGAGCGTTCAATGTGCAGCAACCCGCTGTTTCAGGACGGTGACCAGCCGCTGGTGGCGGGCGGGGAGCGGCCACTCGGCGCGGTAGATCAGCCAGAGGGTGTCGATCACCTCAATACTGCTCTGGATCACCCGGATTTTCTCCTGTTGGGCAAAGGCGGTGACGGCGAAGCGGGGCAGCACGGTAAAGCCGAGGCCGCGGGCGACCGGCTCCAGGATCAGGCCGATCTGGTTGGTAAAGCCGCGCTGCGGGATCTCGTCAACGCGCTGGCCGGGGTAGCGTCGTCCCAACAGGCGTTGTGCCATGCTGCGGCCATCCGGGTGGTCGATAAAGCCGAGCTGACAGAGGTACTGCCAGCTCGGCTCCTTGCCATCGTTGGGCACCACCAGACAGAGGGGTTCGCGGGCGAAGGGCTCGGCGGCGATGCTGAGGTGTTCAGGCGGCTGATCCACCAGTCCCAGATCGCTGCGCCCCGCCAGTACCGCCTGCACTATGTCGGGGGTGGGGGCAAAGCGGTGCTGGATGGTGAGTCCGGGGTGCTCTTGTTGCTGGTCGAGCAGCAGGGGATAGAGCAGCAGACCAATGCTACCCGGGGTGGACAGGGTGATGGCGCCGTGGTGAGGGTCGTCGTCCGAGAGGCGTGCCCGCAGCTGTTCGGCGGCCTGCTCCTGCTGGCGGGCGAAGTCGAGCAGCACCAGCCCGCGCGGGGTGAGCTCCAGCTGACGGGGCTTGCGCAGCAGCAGGGGGCCAAATTCGGCCTCGAGGCGCGAGATATGCTGACTGACGGCGGCCTGAGTGAGATCCAGCCGATCGGCGGCACGGGTAAAACTGCCGGTTTCATGCACCACCACCAGGGTGTGGAGCCAGAGTGGATTAACCATAAATTTAATTTATGCCTTCCATTAGTTTGACCTTATTTTTCATTATGGCTCTCCTTCCTATCATGTCACCTGTTTCCCACACACAATTTCAAGGTGACTTATGACTTACCCACGCAACTTCTCCCACATCGGCATCACGGTGACTGACCTCGACAAAGCGGTCGAGTTCTATACCAAGGTGATGGGCTGGTATCTCATCATGCCGGCGACCACCATCACCGAGGATGACTCCGCCATCGGCGTGATGTGCAACGACGTGTTTGGCCCGGGTTGGGGCTCCTTCCGCATCGCCCACCTCTCCACCGGCGACAAGATCGGCATCGAGCTGTTCGAGTTTCCCAACAGCGAGCGCCGTGAGAACAACTTCGAATTCTGGAAGACCGGAGTGTTCCACTTCAGCGTGCAGGATCCGGATGTCGAGGGGCTGGCGGCGCGCATCGTCGCGGCGGGCGGCAAGCAGCGGATGCCGGTGCGCGAGTACTACCCGGGCGAGAAGCCCTACCGCATGGTCTACATGGAAGATCCCTTCGGCAATATCGTCGAGATCTACAGCCACAGCTATGAGCTGACCTACTCCGCCGGTGCATATCAGGGGTAAGTAACAGGCCGCCTTAGGGCGGCCTGCTGCTTTGTTGTTACAAGAGTCAGTAGCATGGAATAGCGATCTGGTTCACACGAATAGCGCGTTCTGTTGTTGATAGATGGGAAAATATACAGATTCACTAAAGTCTGTTCATATTGCGGCCGATAGCCTTTGATACATCAGGGTTTTCCCTGCCTGACACAACAACAAGGATTCGTCGTCATGACCCTCTCTCTGCGCGGCAAGCTGCTGGCCACCAGTCTTGGCGTAGTGCTGCTGATGGCATCACTGCTCGGCATCGTTGCCTTTCACACCCTAAAATCCCGCACCATGAGCGCCATCCAGAGCGAGGCGGTCAACTATGGCCACGCCTACTCGGTCGCCATCGGCGAATGGATGACGGATCGCAAGAACACCGTCCATGCGCTGGTCAACCTGATCAGCGATAACCCCCAAGCCGAGCTGGTGCCGCACCTGAAGCAGGCCTACACCTCCGGCGGCTTCGGCCTCACCTATTTTGGCTCCGCGCAGGGGGTGATGACCCGGCAGGATCCCTCCCTCAACACCGGCAACTATGACCCGCGCGAGCGCCCCTGGTATCAGGATGCGGTGAAGGCGGGGCAGCTGATCGTCACTGCCCCCTATGTCAGCGTCACCATGCAGAAGCTGGTGGTTACTCTCTCCGAGCCGGTGCGCCATCAGGGTGAGCTGGTCGGCGCCGTGGGGGCCAACCTGGCGCTCGACAAGCTGATCGATGAAGTACTGGCGATGAAGGTGCAGGGTGAGGGCTACGCCATGCTGCTCGACAGCAGCGGCCTCATCGTCGGTCACCCCAACAAGGAGCTGGCGCTCAAGCAGATTGGCGAGCTCTCCCCCGATCTGTCGGCGGCCACCTTCCAGCAGTGGGGCCGCGAGAACAACGAACTGCACGCAGCTACCCTCGACGGGCGCGACGTGCTGCTGGCGGTACAGCCGGTGCCGGGCACCGACTGGCTGCTGGCCATGGTGATGTACCGCGACGTGCTGGAGGCGCCGCTCGCCTCCCTGCTGTGGCAGCTGGTGGGGCTGACGCTGCTGCTGATGCTGGTGTTCAGCGCCCTGCTCACCGCCATGTTCAAGTATCTGTTTGCCGATCTGGGCCGGGTGGCCGGTGCGCTGCACGACATCGCTCACGGCGAGGGGGATCTCACCGTCCATATCGACACCCGCAGTCAGGATGAGGTGGGTCAGCTGGCACGCAACTTCAACCAGTTCGTGGCCCGGTTGCACGGGATTGTCAGCCGGTTGCGCGATGTCACCGTCGAGCTGGCGGCCCAGTCCCGTGCTCAGGCGGCCGGCGCCCACTCCCGCAGCCAGCGGGTGCGTCAGCAGCAGGACGAGATCGTGATGGTGGCGACCGCGGTGACCGAGATGGCCTCCGCTACGCAGGAGATCGCCGGCAACGCCGAGTTTGCCGCTACCACCTCCGGCGAGGCGGTCAAGCTGGCGGTCGCGGGTCAGTCGCAGGTCGGTCAGAGCCAGCGCAGCATTACCGGGCTCGCGGATGAGGTGGCTGATGCCAGCCAGATCATCAACGAGCTGGATGCCCATGCCCAGAAGATCAGCGGCATTCTGGCCACCATCAGCGGCATTGCCGAGCAGACCAACCTGCTGGCGCTCAACGCCGCCATCGAGGCGGCGCGGGCCGGTGAGCAGGGCCGTGGCTTCGCGGTGGTGGCGGACGAGGTGCGGGTGCTGTCGCGCCGCACCCATGACTCCACCGACGAGATCCAGCAGATGATCGAGACCCTGCAGCAGACCACCCGCCGCGCCGTGGGTGGTATGGAGACCAGCCGCCAGCTGGCGGGCACCAGCGTCGAGGATGCGGAGTCCGCCAACCAGAGTCTGGCGCGGATCAACGAGGCGATCGGCTCCATCAGCGACATGGCGACCCAGATCGCGGCGGCGGCCGAAGAGCAGACCTCGGTGACCAGCGAGATCAGCCGCAATACCGAGAATATCCGCCACGTCTCGCAGGAGCTGGCCGAGCAGGCCAATCAGGAGGCGGCGCAGGCGGCAGAGCTGAAGGCGCTGACCGAGCGGCTGGAACAGGAGATCGGCCGTTTCCGGCTATGATCCTCAGGCCATCTTCCATGAAAAGGGCAGCCCGCGGGCTGCCCTTTGTTATTGTCGCTGACCGTCAGGCGGCGCTCTCCAGCTGCGCCAGATGGAAGGCACGCCAGTTGCCGTCGGGCAGGTAGTGCTTGCCCTGCTGCCATTTGGGATCGTGCTGCACCACGTAGCGGTAGTGGTAGGCCTGCTGCTGGCCGACATAACGCCCCTGCACCGGGTCGAAGATCTCCACCTCGATGAGCTGGCGCAGATATTCGCTCTGGGGATCATCCTCGCCGTGGAAGTTCTCCATCTCGTCGAGCGCCGCGATGGCGGCAGGGAAGTCGTCCAGCACAAACAGCTCGCCATAGACCCAGTCATCCCCCTGCAACAGGGCGGGGTAGCCCTTGTGCTGCAGGTGATAGAGAGCGCCGCGCACCCGGGCGCGCCGGGGCGTCTGGCTCACGTGGTGAGCCAGATAGCGGCGGTAGTTGAACAGCCCGTCCATCAGGCTGCCATAGACGAACAGCGGGTGTGGCTGGCAAAGGCTCATGAGATCTCGCCGCCCACGACCTTGATATCGCCATCCTGCTGCAGCACCACCGCCTCGATGGCCAGCGCCAGCGCGCGGGTAATCTCGCTCATGGCGAGGCAGGGCTGGTTCACCTTGTCCGCTACCTGCTCGGTGATGTAGGGAACGTGGATAAAGCCGCCGCGCACCGCCGGGAACTCTTTCTCGATCAGGTAGTGCAGCTGGTACATGATGTGGTTGCAGACGAAGGTGCCGGCAGTGTTGGAGACCGCCGCCGGAATGCCGTTCTCCTTGATGCGCTGCACCATTCCCTTGAGGGGCAGACGGGAGAAGTAGGCCGGTGCGCCATCGGCCTGAATCACTTCGTCGATGGGCTGCTGCTGCTCGTTGTCGGGGATGCGGGCATCGTCGATGTTGATGGCGACCCGCTCCGGGGTAATGGCGAAGCGGCCGCCCGCCTGACCGACGTTGATCACCACGTTGGGCTGGTACTGGCGCATCAGCTCTGCCAGCAGGGTGGCTGACTTGCCAAAGACGGTGGGGATCTGCGCCTTGATCACTGTGGCGTCCAGAATGGTTTCCGGCAGGCGTTTGACCGCCTCCCATGCCGGGTTGATGGGCTCGCCGCCGAAGGGGTCAAAACCGGTAATCAGTACTTTCATCATCTTCTCCCGAATGGTCAGAATGCCCAGAAATACATGAGGGCGATATGGATCAGCACCAGCGTCAGCGCCATCGGCACCTGCACCTTGATCACCTTGTTGAGATCCTTCATCTCCAGCAGGGCGGCGGGCAGGGCGTTGAAGTTGGCGGCCATGGGGGTCATCAGGGTGCCGCAGAAGCCGGCGGTCATCGCCAGCGCACCGGCTACCACCGGGTCACCGCCTTGGGCGATGACGAAGGGGATGCCGATGCCGGCGGTGATGACGGTGAAGGCGGCATAGGCGTTGCCCATGATCATGGTGAAGACCATCATGCCGAGGCAGTAGGCCACCACCCCGACGAAGGGGCTGCCGACCGGCACTACGGTTGAGATCCCGTGGGAGATGACATCGCCGACGCCGGATGTGTTGAAGATCACCCCGAGCGCAGCCAGCAGTTGCGGCAGAATGCCGGTGATGCCGACCTGCTGGATCATCCGGTCGGAGTCACCCACTACGGTGGAGGGGGTGGCCCGGGTCAGCAGTACCGTGATGACGAAGGCGATGACCGCCGCCAGACCGATACCGACCTGACCGCCAAGGGGGGTGAACTGGGCGATCACCACCGCCAGCACGGCCAGCAGGATGCAGGGGAGGAAGATCCGGTTGCCGATGCGGTTGGCGTGGCGCTGGGACTCCTCCTCGCTCGCCTGCTCCAGCTTGCCGATCTTCACCTGCTTGAGCAGGGTGATGGCCCCCATGGCGAGGATCAGCACGCCATTGATGACATTGGGGATATAGCTGCCGAAGGCGAACAGCACACCCAGGATGGTCCAGAACAGGGCGGTGCCGATCTTGGCCGGGTGGCTGGGGTCACGCAGGACGCGCCAGGCGCTGCTGAACAGGATGACGCCTATCAGCACATAAAAGAATTCGAGCATGTTGGGGATGAGAGTCGCCATTATTGTTGCCCCTCCTTGTCGCTGCTCACGGTATATGTCTTGGCCATCTGGCGGTCAAACCACATATTGGAAATAGCCACCATCAGCAGGGCAATAATGGCTATTGGCATGGATGCCTTGGCAATATCGACGGCAGAGACGCTATATCCAAGAGATTCAAATGTACCGACGATCAGCAATACCCCGGCTGAGGCGACGAAGGTATTCTGGGCAAAGAAGTTGCCGTAGTTTTCGGTGGCGGAAACCCGCGCCTTGACATATTCCTCATCCTCTTCGCTTAATTTGCCGTGCACCTTGGTAGCTGCAGCCTGAGTCATAGGGTTGACCAGCGGACGAATAAACTGGGTGTGACCCTGAACCCGCACCGAGAAGAGGCCGGCCAGTTCGCGGATAAACATATAGAGGGTCATGAACTTGCCCGGGGTGAGTTTCTTGATCCGCTCGATCAGGGTGACTGCCTGCTGTTTGAGGCCGTAGCGTTCACAGATGCCGATCATCGGCAGGGTCAGCAGAAACAGCGTCACCATGCGGTTGGAGACGAAGGCTTCACCCAGCAGGGAGAGGCAATCGGTCATGGATAGGCCGGAGACCAGCGCCGTGGTGACGGCGGCCACCAGTACGACGGCCAGAGTGTCGAGTTTGAAATAAAATCCCAATAAAATAATAAGAATTCCGCTTAATTTAATAAATTCCAATTAATCACCTCGTTAAAGTGAATATTTATATGCATTTTGGGGTGGCCGAGCTGTTTATCATCTGGTTACTGCGATGGCAACAAAAAATCCCCAAAAAGGGATTCGATTGGTTTCTTGTTGGGGCTTTTTGTCGGTTTATCGTTCGTTGGTAAATGGTGAGTCCTGCACCGTCCAGGCTATTTTGTTGCCCCCTAATCATTCATTCAGATTATTTTGGGGAGCCTGGCGACAATAAATATTGGGCTGACAATATGATCGCTATTCTCTTCCATTGATGGGTGATGGGTGATGGGTGATGGGTGATGGGTGATGGGTGATGGGTGATGGGGATTGTTGCGCAATGTCTATCTGGCAACCGTCAGCGAATGGCTGGGTATGGCGGTGGTTGTGCGGAGCAGGGTTGAGGAACTCGAGAGGGAAAGGCGGAGAGAACCGGTGGCGATGGCATCGCCACCGGTGCTGTCTCAGGGGGTCTGCTTGACCCAAATCAGCTGGTCGGTGGCAAAGCCCAGCGACTTCGCCTTGGCGACCAGCGCATCCACCTTCGTCTTGGGCGGGTTGGGTGAGCGGGAGAGGATCCAGAGGTAGTCGTGGTTGTAGCTGGTCACCAGCGAGAGCTGGTAATCGGGGTCGAGGTCGATGACGTTGTAGCCGCCGTAGAAGGGGCCGAAGAAACTCACCTTGAGCCGCGCCTCGTCAGGGTTGCCGACGAAGTAGGCCTTGCCCTCGGCTTCGCGCCAGCTGCCATCGCTCTGCTTGCCGCGGTTGAGCACCTTGACGCCGCCATCGTCCCGCAGGCTGTAGGTGGCGCTCACCTGCTCCAGCCCCCGCTCGAAGCTGTGGTCGAGGCGGGCGATTTCGTACCAGGTACCGAGATAACGATCGAGCTGGAAGCCGGTAACGGGGCGGATGCCATCGGCAATCCCGGTGCAGGCCGTCAGCAGCCAGACGGTAAACAGACAAAGCAGTGAACGCATAGGTAATCCCTCTCTCGTTATCCCTCGATGATGCGCAGCTGGCCATCCCGGAAGCGGGAGGCCTGATCCGTCGGCGTGCTGCCGAAGAAGCGCTTGTACTCCCGACTGAACTGGGAGTTGCTCTCGTAACCGACTCTGGCCGCCGCGGTACCCGCCTTGATGCCGTCGTGCAGCATCATCATTCGCGCCTTGTGCAGGCGAAACGACTTGATGTATTGCAGCGGCGAGGTAGCGGTGACCGCCTTGAAGTGGTGGTGAAAGGCGGAGACGCTCATGTTCACCTCCCGCGCCAGCTCCTCCATGGTGAGGTTGTCGGCATAACGGGACTCTATCATACGCAGCACCCGGGCGATTTGGCCCACATGGTTGTGGCGATTGGCGAGCGCCTGCAGCGCCGGGCCGCCCCCCTCGGTGAGAGCGTGGAACAGCATCTCCCGCACCGTCTGCGGCCCCAGCACCCTGGCGTGCAACGGGTTATCCATCAGCTCGATCAGTCGCTCGGCGGCGCAAAACATGGTTTCCGACAGGGGGACCGAGTGGACACCGCTCTTTTGTGGCGCGGGGGCGGGCAGGGCATCGCCCAGCTCCAGCAACAGCTCTTGCAGGGTGACCAGATCGATCTCGATGGTAAAACCGATAAGCGGCTGCTCGGGGGAGGCGAAGCACTCGCACTCGCAGGGGAGCGGCAGGGTCATCAGCAGATAGTGGTTGGGGTCGTAGCGAAACACCTGATCCGCCAGATAACCCACCTTGTGTCCCTGCAGGATAACGATCATCCGCGGTTGGTAGAGCACCGGGGTGCGGCCATGGTGCTCGGTGGTATAGATGAGGTTGACCTGTTTCACCGGTGATGGGGTGATGCCGGGGGCGGTGACGTGGCGGGTCAATCTGGTTGCGAGGTCGCTGTAACGGTTTTGCATGGGCGCTCTTTGATTCGACAGTTCCTGTTTTTGCTGCTTTGTAGAAATAGGCAAGAATCAAGCAGGATGTTGTCTTGATGATAGGGTTGTCCTGGAGAAAAATGCAATCACGATTTCGCGGCCTGGCCGCCCTGACTATCAGAAGAAGGCAATGTCGATGAACAACTTTACTCTCCATACCCCGACCAAAATCCTGTTCGGCCAAGGGCAGATCGCTCAGCTGCGCGAGCAGCTTCCGAGCGACGCCCGCGTCATGATCACCTACGGTGGCGGCAGCGTGGTACGCAGCGGCCTGCTGGAGCAGATCCGCAACGAGCTGGCCGGCATGACCCTGTTTGAATTTGGCGGCATCGAGCCGAACCCGGCCTACGAGACTCTGATGGGCGCTGTGGAGCTGGCCCGTGCCGAGCGGGTCGATTTCCTGCTCGCCGTTGGCGGTGGCTCAGTGCTCGATGGCACCAAGTTTATCGCCGCTGCTGCGCACTACGATCTGGCCAAGGATCCCTGGCACATTCTCGAGACCGTCGGCAGCAAAGTGCGCTCCGCCATCCCGCTCGGTTCCGTGCTGACCCTGCCGGCGACCGGTTCCGAAATGAACATGGGCGCCGTCATCACCCGTCGCAGCAGTGGCGACAAGGTGCACTTCTTCTCGCCGTTCGTGATGCCGCGTTTCGCCGTGCTGGATCCGGGGCTCACCTACACCCTGCCCGAGCGTCAGGTGGCGAACGGGGTAGTGGATGCGTTTGTTCACATCGTGGAGCAGTACCTCACCTATCCGGTCAATGCCAAGGTGCAGGATCGCTTCGCTGAAGGTTTGCTGCTGACCCTGATCGAAGAGGGTCCCAAGGCGCTGGCCGAGCCGCACAACTACGAGGTACGCGCCAACATCATGTGGAGCGCCACCATGGCGTTGAACGGCCTGATCGGTGCCGGTGTGCCGCAGGACTGGGCCACCCATATGCTGGGTCACGAGCTGACTGCCCTGCACGGCCTCGACCACGCCCAGACTCTGGCGGTGGTGCTGCCCGCCCTGCTGCAGGCCAAGCGCAAACAGAAACATGCCAAGCTGCTGCAATACGCCGAGCGGGTGTGGGGTCTGCACAGCGGCAGCGAAGCGGAGCGCATCGACGATGCCATCGCCGCGACCCGCGACTTCTTCGAGCGGATGGGGGTCAAGACCCGACTGCGCGACTACGGTCTCAAAGATCTGGGTATCGACACCCTGATCGGCAAGCTGGGGGAGCACGGTATGACTGCCATCGGCGAGCACGGCGACATCGATCTGGTGCAGAGCCAGCATATTTATGAAGCGGCCTGGTAAGGGCCGCCAATCGGCGCCAAACGGGCGAAACGATTGAATTGTCGGGGCCCTCTCCCGCCTTCTGGCGGCTGAGTGGCCCCGCTTTTGTTGGGAAAATGTTACTTTTCGGCATTTCGCTGCGAGAAGTGAGACGAAAGCGGATTTCGTAAGAACAAAAAACGCTAAGATAGAGGGCCGGTAAAACATTTTTTTTGACTGGTTGGATCACTTTTTTCAGCCGTTTTTACTGGTATAAGCCTCTAATTTGGTTTGTTTTTTTTAATCGTAGCCAGGGATGGGCTGAATTCTGTACGAGTGCCGTCGGGACTGCGGTTGTAATAAAACTCCAAAATTTGATACTAATCACCTTCGCGCCTGAAAAGCGGGGGCCTGACCATGACAGGAGGTTGAGGTAAAGCCTACTGATTTTCATAACAAAGAGCCCTGGACCTGCACTTTGGTCATGTCTTGTTTCGTCAGAAGTGAGACACTGGGCAGCGATTGTTTATTAACCATCAGGGAATAGTCATGCAGATTGGAATACCGAGAGAGAGTCTCGCCGGTGAGACCCGGGTCGCAGCGACCCCGGCTACCGTCGAGCAGCTGAAAAAGCTCGGCTTCGAGGTCGCCATCGAGACCGGCGCAGGCCTGTCGGCCAGCTTCGATGATGCCGCCTTCGAGGCTGCCGGTGCCAGCGTGGTGCCGAATGTCTGGCAAGCCGACCTTATCTTCAAGGTCAATGCGCCGACCGATGCCGAGATCGCACAAATTAAAGATGGCGCCACTCTGGTGAGCTTCATCTGGCCTGCCCAGAACCCTGAGCTGGTCAAGAAGCTGTCCGAGCGCAACATCAATGTGATGGCGATGGATATGGTGCCGCGGATCTCCCGTGCCCAGTCCCTCGATGCCCTCTCCTCCATGGCCAACATCGGTGGCTATCGCGCCGTGGTTGAAGCTGCGCACCAGTTCGGTCGCTTCTTCACCGGTCAAATCACCGCAGCCGGTAAAGTGCCGCCTGCCAAGGTACTGGTGATCGGTGCCGGTGTGGCCGGTCTGGCTGCCATCGGTACTGCCGGTTCCCTCGGTGCCATCGTGCGTGCGTTCGATACCCGTCTGGAAGTGGCCGAGCAGATCGAATCCATGGGTGGGGAATTCCTCAAGCTGGACTTCGGTGGCGAAGACGGTGCATCCAGCGATGGTTACGCCAAAGTCATGTCCGATGAGTTCATCAAGGCCGAGATGGAGCTGTTCGCCCAGCAGGCCAAAGAGGTGGACATCATCATCACCACCGCCCTGATCCCGGGCAAGCCGGCTCCCAAGCTGATCACCAAAGAGATGGTCGACAGCATGAAGCCGGGCTCCGTCATCGTGGACATGGCCGCTCAGGCTGGCGGTAACTGCGAATACACAGTGCCGGGTGAACTGCATGTCACCGACAACGGCGTCAAGGTGATTGGTTACACCGATCTGCCGGGTCGCCTGCCTGCCCAATCCTCCCAGCTCTACGGTACCAACCTGGTCAACCTGATGAAGCTGATGTGCAAGGAGAAGGACGGCAACGTTGCCATCAACTTCGAAGATGTGGTTCAGCGCAACATGACGGTGATCCAGGCCGGTGAAGTGACCTTCCCGCCGCCCGCCATCTCTGTCTCTGCTGCCCCGCAGAAACCGGCCGCCGCCAAACCGGCCGCCAAGAAGGAAGAGGCCAAGCCTTCCAACAAGAAGTTCGTGTTCGGTGCTCTCGGCATCGCCGCCTTCGGCTGGATTGCGTCCGTTGCCCCGGCAGCCTTCCTCTCCCACTTCACCGTATTCATCCTGGCCTGTGTGGTCGGTTACTACGTGGTGTGGAACGTCTCGCACGCCCTGCATACGCCGCTGATGTCGGTCACCAATGCCATCTCCGGCATTATCGTGGTCGGTGCCCTGCTGCAGATCGGGCAAGGGTCGACCTTGGTCACCGCGCTGGCGTTCGTCGCCGTGCTGATTGCCAGTATCAACATCTTCGGCGGCTTCACCGTCACTCAGCGCATGCTGAAGATGTTCCGTAAGGATTAAGGGGGTTTAACGTGTCTCAAGGACTGGTAACAGCATCCTATATCGTTGCCGCCGTGCTCTTCATCCTCAGTCTCGCGGGACTGTCGAAGCAAGAAACGGCCAAGCATGGCAACCTGTTCGGTATCGCGGGTATGGCTATCGCCCTGCTCGCCACCGTATTCAACCCGGAGACCAGTGGTGTTCACTGGATCATCCTGGCCATGGTGATTGGCGGTGCCATCGGCGTGCGTCTGGCACTCAAGGTCGAGATGACCGAGATGCCCGAGCTGGTGGCCGTGCTGCACAGCTTCGTGGGTATGGCGGCAGTGCTGGTGGGCTTCAACAGCTTCATCGATCTGCACCCCTCTGCACCTGCTGAGGTGGTCGTCTCCGTCGGTTCCAATCTGGATGCCACCCTGGCAGCCGCCCGTGCGGCGTTCGAGCAGGCCAACAGCGTTGCTCAGGTCGAGCACCTGACCGGCGCCATGCTGAACATCCATTTGGTCGAGATCTTCCTGGGCGTCTTCATCGGTGCAGTGACCTTCACCGGTTCCGTGGTTGCCTTCGGCAAACTGCGCGGTCTGATCTCCTCCAAGCCGCTGATGCTGCCGCACCGCCACAAGCTGAACCTGCTGGCCGTGGTCGCTTCTCTGGCGCTGATGGTCTACTTCGTCAACGCGGGCGGCTCTACCTTCGCCCTGCTGGTGATGACCTTGATCGCCTTCGCCTTCGGCTGGCATCTGGTTGCCTCCATCGGTGGCGCAGACATGCCGGTGGTGGTCTCCATGCTGAACTCCTACTCCGGTTGGGCGGCGGCGGCGGCGGGCTTCATGCTCTCCAATGACCTGCTGATCGTCACCGGTGCCCTGGTGGGTTCCTCCGGTGCGATCCTCTCTTACATCATGTGTAAGGCGATGAACCGCTCCTTCACCTCCGTGATCGCCGGTGGCTTCGGCTCCGATGGCGTGGCCTCCACGGCTGATCAGGAGATGGGCGAATACCGCGAAACCAGCGCCGAGGAAGTGGCTGACCTGCTGAAGAACTCCAGCTCCGTCATCATCACCCCGGGCTACGGTATGGCGGTGGCACAGGCTCAGTATCCGGTTGCCGAGATCACCCAGAAGCTGCGTGACCGCGGCGTCAAGGTGCGCTTCGGTATCCACCCGGTTGCCGGTCGTCTGCCTGGCCACATGAACGTGCTGCTGGCGGAAGCGAAAGTCCCGTATGACATCGTGCTGGAAATGGACGAGATCAACGAGGACTTCGCCGATACCGACACCGTGCTGGTGATCGGTGCCAACGACACCGTCAACCCGGCCGCGATGGAAGATCCGGGCAGCCCGATCGCCGGTATGCCGGTGCTGGAAGTGTGGAAAGCGCAGAATGTCATCGGCTTCAAGCGCTCCATGAACACTGGCTACGCCGGTGTCCAGAACCCGCTGTTCTTCAAGGAAAATACCCAGATGCTGTTTGGCGATGCCAAGGCCAGCGTCGAGGCAATCCTGAAAGCACTGTAAGTGCCATTCAGAGAGTGGATATCAAGGAGGCTTCGGCCTCCTTTTTTATTGCCCATCCCTTGTATATCCTCAATCCATACGGACCATGAGGGATCTCCATGATGTGGTGTCAGGGTTGGCGAAGGATCGGGTGGTACGGCTGGCTGCTGGCCTCCCTGTTTGGTACTGGTTCGGCCGTGGCGACGAACGAGCCGCCGACTCTGACGCTGCTGACCGAGCTGTGGCCCCCTTATGTGATGCGTGGTGACAATGGCGAGCTGGCTGGCGCCGATCTCGATCTGGCCTGTACCGTGTTGCGCCAGATGGGTTATCGCACTGAAATCAGGGTGCTGCCCTGGAAGCGGGTTCTGCAGCAGGCCCGTCTCAAGCAGGGGGATGCGGTAGTCGACGTCTTCTTTGAACCTTCCCGCCAGCACTGGCTCCACTACCCCGAAGAGCCGCTCTCTTACAGCGGTGAAGTGCTCTTCTATCCATCGGCTCGTCCGGTGGATTTCAGGCAGCTCTCCGACCTCAAGGGGCTGCGGATAGGTATTCAGGAAGATTATGCCTACAGCCCCGATTTTCTGACCGATCCCGGGGTGATCCGGATGCCGATGACGGGGGAGGGGAATGCCATCAAACAGCTGCATCTGATGATGGCCGGTCGGCTGGACGGGGTGGTGCTCAACGAGCGGGTCGGTCGCTACTTGCTGCATACCCAGGGGCTGCAGGATCAGGTGAGCCATGGCTCGCGCCTGCTGACCGACGACAACCGCAACTTCCTCGCGTTTACCCACAAGCCCGGCCACGACCAGCTGGCTATCCGCTTCTCCTCTGCCCTCAAGGCGTTCAAACAGACTCCCGCCTACAAGCAGCTGCTGGCCCGCTATCACCTCTGAGTTGCCGCCCTGCTGTGCGCCGCTTCACAATTTGTCGCACTTTGTTAAAAGGTGGGCATAATGGCGAACAAAAAGGGGATGCCGCTCAACATTAGTTGATCTTGTTGATAGTAGAATCAACTGCGGTTTACTCAAAGTTACTCATATATGTCCACAGCAGCCATCACTGACCAGATCAATTCGTTAACGGATGAAGAACGTCATCTGATCGCCAGTTTCGAGCCCGCGGTCGAGGCGCTGGCCGCGCTGTTTGGCGCAGGGTGCGAGGTGGTGTTGCATGCGTTCGATATGCTGGATGCATCGGTCATCAAGATTGCCAATGGCCATGTCACCGGTCGTCGGGAGGGGGCGCCGGTCACCGACTTTGCCCTCAACCGCTTGCAGGGGGAGGCGGGCAGCCAGTGGAGCAGCTACTTCAGCCGTACCCGCGACGGGACGCTGATGAAGTCCTCCTCCATCACTATCAGCAACCGGCAGGGCAAGCCCATCGGCATGCTCTGCGTGAACTTCAGTCTGGATACCTCCCTTGGCTGCCTGCTCGATACCTTTGCGCTGCCAGCGGCACCGGCGCCGCTCAACAACGAGACCTTTGCCAGCTCGGTGGACGATCTGGTGACCCAGGTGATTGAGAAGGTGGATCGGGACGATTCGCTCTCCTGCACGGTGCGCAACAAGGAGATAGTGACCCGGCTCTTCGACATGGGGATCTTCGAGATCAAGGAGGCGGCCCAGCTGGTTGCCCGGATGCTCGGCATCTCCCGTCATACTGTTTATCTGCATATCCGCAACCACAAGGCGGATCTGAACAAGCAATAACTGCCTGCGGGCACCCTGAACATGAGAAACACTGCGATGAAAGCACAATGGACCGACTTTATTACCCTGCTCAAGCGTGAAGTGGTGCCGGCCCTGGGCTGTACCGAGCCGATGTCGGTCGCCCTGGCTGCGGCCAACTGCCGCAAACTGCTGGGGCAGGATCCGACCCGTATCAGCGTCTGGGTCAGCGGCAACCTGTTCAAGAACGGCATGGGGGTCGGGGTGCCGGGCACCGGCATGATCGGTCTGCCGGTGGCCGCTGCGGTCGGCATCACAGGGGGCAATCCCGATGCCGGGCTGGAGGTGCTCAAGACTCTCACTTCAGAGCAGGTGGAAGCAGCCAAGGCGCTGCTGCCCGCCATCAAGGTGGACGTGAAGGATGTGCCGGACGTGCTCTACGCCGAGGTGCTGGCCGAGGTGGATGGTCACAGCGCCCGGGTGGTGATCTGTACCGACCACACCCGCATCATCCTGATGGAGAAGGATGGCGAGGTGCTGATGCAGCAGGACAACGCTCCCGGTGTGCAGATCCAGCCAGCCAAATCCGCCAAACCGACCATGACCCTGCGCGAGATCGTCGATTTTGCATTGGAAGTGCCGCTGGCGGAGATCGACTTCATCCGCGAGGCCGCCACCATGAATCAGGCGCTGGCGGACGAGGGGTTGCAGGGCTATGGCCTGCGCATCGGCAAGATCCTCACCGAGCAGGTGGAGCGCAAGCTGCTCTCCGACGACCTGATGACCCTGGCGATGCGCCTCTCCTCCGCTGCTTCCGATGCGCGGATGGATGGCGCCATGCTGCCCGCCATGTCCAACTCCGGCTCCGGCAATCAGGGTATTGCCGCCACCATGCCGGTAGTAGCAGCAGCTCGCTTCCTCAAGGCGAGCGACGAGCAGCTGACCCGGGCGCTGGTGATGAGCCATCTGGTGGCCATCTACATCAAGACTTATCAGAACAAGCTGTCGGCCCTCTGTGCCGCCAGCACCGCCGCCATGGGCTCCGGCGCGGCCATCACCTGGCTGCTGGGCGGCCAGTTCGAGCAGATCAGCCACTGCATCAACAACATGATTGGCGATGTCTCCGGCATCATCTGTGACGGCGCTGGCAGCGCCTGCTCCATGAAGGTTTCGACCTCGACCTCGGCTGCGGTGAAATCCTCCCTGATGGCCATCAACAACCTGCATGTGCCCCAGAGCGAGGGGATCGTCTCCGACGATGTTGACCAGACCATCGCCAATCTGGGCCGCCTCTCCAAAGAGGGGATGCTGGATACGGATATCGAGATCATCAACATCATGCGAGCGAAACAGCAGAAGCCATAAGTTTGTAGAAACAAAGGGGGCTCAGACCCCCTTGTTTATGTCGTGACGGGTCAGGTCGTCCGACACGGTTGCCAGGGCATGCGTCGTGCTTGCTCTTGTTTCCCGGGCATTGCCCGCTTTTTGGGGGGTCATCTCATGACACTTAGCGTTATCGGTAATCTGGCCATTGCGGCCTTCTTGCTGTTCTTCCTCTATCGGTTGCAGCAAAAACATGTGAGCTTCACCCGCCGGGTGTTTGCCGGTCTGGGGCTGGGTATCCTGTTCGGGGCCGCCCTGCAGCTGCTCTACGGAGCGGGTTCTGCGGTGATTGGCCAGACCATCGACTATCTCGATATCGTCGGTAGCGGCTATGTGAAGCTGCTGCAGATGATCATCATCCCGCTCATCATGGTCTCCATCATCAGCGCCATCCTCAAGCTCAACGGCGGTACCGCCCTTGGCAAGATCAGCGCCATGACTATCGGCGTGCTGATCTTCACCACCGCCATCGCGGCGGGGGCTGGCATCCTGATGTCCAACCTGTTCGGTCTGACTGCGGAAGGGCTCACTGCCGGTGCTGCAGAAAGCGCTCGTGGTGCTGCGCTGCAGAGCACCCTCGGCAGCGTCGAGAGCATGTCCTTTGCCAAGATGGTGCTGGAGTTCATTCCGGCCAACCCCTTCCTCGACATGACCGGCGGTCGCAAGACCTCCACCATCGCCGTGGTGATCTTCTCCATCTTCATCGGTCTGTCGGCTACCGGCATTGCCCGCAAGAAGCCGGAGATCTTCGCCAGCTTCAGCCACTTCATCGCCGTGGCCCACGCCATCGTGATGCGGATGGTGACCCTGGTGCTGCGCCTGACCCCGTTCGGTGTGCTGGCCCTGATGACTAAGGTGGTATCCGGTTCCAACTACGCTGACATCATCAATCTGCTCAGCTTCGTGATGGCCTCTTACGGCGCGATTGCCATCATGTTCGCCGTGCACCTGCTGCTGGTCGGCATGGTCGGCATCAACCCGGCTCGCTTCCTCAAGAAGATCACGCCGGTGCTGGCCTTTGCCTTCACCTCCCGTACCAGTGCGGGCTCCATCCCGATGAACGTGCAGACCCAGACCAAGTCACTGGGTATTCCGGAGGGGATCGCCAACTTCGCCGCCTCCTTCGGTTCCACCATCGGCCAGAACGGCTGTGCCGGTATCTATCCGGCGATGCTGGCTGTGATGATTGCACCGACTGTCGGGGTCAACCCGATGGACCCGAGCTTCATCATGACTCTGATCGCCATCATCACCGTCAGCTCCTTCGGAGTGGCCGGGATTGGCGGCGGCGCCACCTTTGCCGCGCTGATCGTGCTCTCCGCGCTGGACTTCCCGGTGGCGCTGGCCGGTCTGCTCATCTCCATCGAGCCGCTGATCGACATGGGCCGTACCGCGCTCAACGTCTCCGGCTCCATCACCGCGGGCACGGTTACCAGCCGCCTGCTGGGGGAGACCGACATGAATGTATTCAACAGCGATCACGAAGTGAGTCTGGACGGCGAAGAGTCCACCATCTGATCCGCTGCGGGAGGGGCAACCTTCCCGCCATCAACCACAGGGAGGGCATGCCCTCCCTGCGTCATTGACAGGAGCAACTATGAGAATCGTGATCATCGGTGGCGAAGCCGCCGGTATGAGTGCGGCCGCCAAGGCGCGCCGGTTGGCCATCGATGCCGAAATAGTGGTGTATGAGGCATCCGAGGTGATCTCCTTCGGTGCCTGTGGCCTGCCCTACTTCGTCGGCGACGAGTTTCAGGAGCCCGGCTACATGGCCGAGTTCACCCCGGAGCAGTTCGCCGCCAAGGGGATCGAGGTCAAGATTGGCCACCGGGTGCTGAGTCTGGATGCTGCCGCGCAGACGCTGACGGTCGAGCACAACGGCGACACCTTCACCGATCGCTACGATCGGCTGATGATCGCCACCGGCGCCCGCGAAATGATGCCACCCATCCCCGGCTTGCAGCAGCAAGGGGTATTCGGTCTGCGCCGGATGGCCGACGGACTGGCGCTGAAGGCGGCGGTACAAGACAAGAACAATCGCCGCGCCGTGGTGATCGGTTCCGGCTTTATCGGGTTGGAAGTGGTCGAGGCGCTGGTACATCAGGGCAAGGAGGTGCGTCTCATCGAGCTGGCGGATCGGGTTATTCCCGATGCGTTTGATGGCGAGATCACCCAGCACATCGAAACCGAGCTGCGCGAGCAGGGAGTCTCCCTCCATCTGGGTGAGCGGGTTGAAGCGCTGCTGGGGGATGGCCGGGTGACCGGCGTGCGTACCAGCCAGGGCGAGTACGAAGCCGATATCGTGGTGGTCTGTACCGGGGTCAAGCCCAACACCGAGTTTCTGGCCGATACTGGCATCGAGCGGCTCGGCAACGGCGCCATCAAGGTGGATCGTCAGGGGCGCAGCTCGCTGGCCAACGTCTGGTCGGCCGGTGACTGTGCCAGCGTCTGGCACGCCGTGAAGCAGCAGCAGGTCTATGTGCCGCTCGCCACCATCGCCAACAAGCTGGGGCGCATGGTGGGCGAGAATCTGGCGGGTGCCGAGCAGGAATTCCCGGGAACCCTCGGCTCTGCGGCACTCAAGGTGCTGGGGCTGGAGGCGGGCCGTACCGGCATCTCCGAGCAGGAAGCCAAGGCGATGGGGATCGACTATCGCACCGTGGTGATCAAGGACAAGTGCCACACCAACTACTGCCCGGGTCAGTCCGACATTCACGTCAAGCTGGTCTATGAGGCAGGCCGCAAGCGGCTGCTGGGCGGCCAGATCCTCGGTCGCAAGGGGGCGGTACACCGCATCGACGCGCTGGCGGTTGCCATCACCATGGGGGTGACCACCGAGCAGCTCGGCATGCTGGACTTTGCCTACGCGCCGCCCTTCTCCCGCACCTGGGATGCCCTGAACGTGGCGGGCAACGTCGCGAAGTAACAGGCGCTGGTCAGGCGGAAAATGAGAAGAGGCGGCACAGGGTGCCGCCTCTTCTTTTTGCTTAAAACTGCCTCAGGGATTGGCAGGGGGATCTTGCCGCTCCGGCTTGCCTGTCGCCGGTTTGCTGCCGACCAATACGGCGCCCAGAAAGATCAGCGCAACGCCTGCCGCCTTGCTCGCCACCAGCGGTTCGGCAAAGGCCGGCATGCTCACCGCCAGCAGATAGACCAGCCCGTAACTGGTGCTGAGCAGCGGGTAGGCGATATTGAGCGGTGTCGAGTGCAGCGCCGCCAGCCAGCAGAGCAGCGACAGCCCGTAGCAGAGAATGCCGATGGCGATGGTGAGGAGCGGCAGGGGGTGAGCCAGCATCACAGCGGGATCGGCCTGCCACTCAGGGAGGCTGATTGCCCCCCACTTCATGCAGAGCTGCGCCACTGTCACCAGCACTATGCTGCCCAACACGTAGAGATAACCCTTCATAACAGACCTCCCAGCAGCAGGGCGCCGACGATGATGGTGGCAGCCCCCAGCCAGTTGTGGCTGCTCACCGGCTCGTGGAAAAAGAGGCGTGAGCCGAGCAGCACCAGCACCAGATTAATGCTGAGCATGGGGTAGGCCATGCTCAGCGGCAGTCGTTGCAACAGATAAATCCAGAGCAGCATGCCACTGCCAAGTGCTGCCACGCTGGCAACAAGCCAGGGGGAACGCAGCTTTTGCAGGTGGTTACAGGGGTTACGCTGCCAGCAGATAACGGCCTGCTTTTGCAGCATCTGGCCGCTGCTGGTCAGCAGGCACACCAGTAATAGCAGCACTATATCCATCAGCGTACTCCATGGTAGATGAGCAGGGTCAGCCGGTGGCTGACGAGGGTCTCGTCGGCAGGGGGCAGAGGGCCGGTCTCTCCGTCGTGATCGGTCTTCATCAGCAGGGCAACTTGCCCCTTCTCGCGCGCTTGTGCCAACCATCTCGGGAACTCTGCACGGGCAACATAGCGGCCCTTGGCATCCGGATAGCCCAGGCCGTAAGCTAGCTCTCCTTTGTCGTCGAACAGCATGATCTCGCCGCGCCGTGTGCTCCGGGCGAGAGCGGATGCCAGTCCCGGATCGCTGGCCAGCAGAGTCTCTGAACCCTGCAGCACGGCCTGATTGGTCTCGATGAAACGCTCTGGCAGCTTTGAGTCGATCAGTGATTGCGGCAGCGCCCAGGGCAGGCCGATGGCCAGTATCATGGGGCAGAGCGCGCTCAGGACCCAGCGGCGACTGACCGCCTGCAACTGGATGAGTCCGAGCAGGGACCAGCCGATAAAGATGGCCATGGCCACCGACAGTGCCCCGTGATCCTCTTCACCGTAGATGGCTTGGTCGCGGGATAAAGCCAGCACGGTCAGCACTACCAGTCCGATGAGGCCGAACAGGCCGTTCAGCCAGGCGTTGAGTTTGAAGGCCCGCTCTTTACCTTCCTTGATTTTGTCCACGGCGCTGGTGGCCATCAGCATGGCCAGCGGGGCGAAACAGGGCAGGATATAGGTGAGCAGCTTGCCTTTGGCAATGCTGAAGAAGAGCAGCGGCAACACCACCCAGGCCAACAGATAGAGGGTTTCCGGGCTGTTCTTGCGCGCTTGCCATCCTTGCTTCAGTGCCCCCGGCAGCAGGCCGAGCCAGGGCAGGGTGCCGAGCAGCCCCATCGGCAGGTAGTACCAGAATGGCGCCTTGTGCTGCGCATCTTCCGAGGCGAAGCGCTGGATGTGCTCAATCCAGAAGAAGTAGTGCCAGTAGTCCGGCTCGCGCAGGTGTACGGCGATGGCCCAGGGGGCGACCAGCAGAGCCGCGCTAAGGATGGCCAGCGGCCCGAAACATACCAGCTCGCGCAGGCGGCGCTGATAGATGGCGTAGGGCATGATGGCTACCACGGGTACCGCCAGTGCGATAAAGCCTTTGGTGAGAAAGCCCATGCCGCAGGCGAGGCCGAACAGCAGATAGCCTGCCACTCTGCGACCGGGCGGCCCTTCTTGCCGGATGAGGTAGAAGCTCACCATGGCGGCATTGAGCCAGAGGGTGACCATGGCATCCAGCACGCTGTAGGTGCCGATGCCGTAGACGATCAGGGTCGAGAGATAGATCAGGCTGGCGAACCACGCTGTACGCCGGCACTGCCACAGCTGCAGAGCGAACCAGAAGATCAGCAGGGCGCTCAGGCCGGTGGCTGCGGCCGAGGCGAAGCGGACCGCAAAGTTGCTCTCGCCAAACAGCAGCTGGCTGAGGCTGTTGAACCAGTAACCGGCGATGGGTTTCTCGAAGTAGCGCAGGCCAAGGAAGTGGGGCACCACCCAGTCACCCGTGGTGATCATCTCCCGGCTGATCTCGGCGTAACGGTTTTCGTCCGGGCTCCACAGCATCCGCTGGTTGAGTGGCAGCAGGTAAAAGGCGAGGAAGAAAAGGGGCAGGGCCCATCGGGTCATCTTCATGAGATTCTCTGTTGCAATCTGGCGAGCGGGTTCATGGCGTCATCTTGCAACCGAGCCACCCTTCGCGTCCTGGCAGGGAGCCGCGCAGCAGATGGCTGGTCGGCAAGAGGGCTGGGTCGGGGGGAAGCAGGTTGCCAAGGGGGATGAAGTGGATGCCGCGCGACCTGGCTTCATCGAGCAGGAGATCGAACTGCTCGGCCATGACGATCCCCTCCACCTCGGCGTGGATGGTGTAGACATGGGGGCCCGGTTGCGGTGCCGCAGTCAGCTGCTCCAGCAGGAAGTGGTTGAAGCGCTCGGCCGTCACCTGGCTGCCAATCACCTCGTCAAAGGTGGGCAGGTTGACCGGGATCTGCGGGGTGCCGGGCCGACCATCCTCCAGAATGGGACGGAACAGGCCGCAGCCGCGGCAGTCACTGTTGTAGCGAAAGCCGAACTGCTCCTTGGCCTGGGTGGTGAGGGGATCGGCTCGCCAGCCGGCGGCGGCGGAGCAATCCACTTCGCGCCCCAGGATCTCGCTCAGGGCATCGACTCCGAGCCGGGTCTGGCGGATCAGTTCGGCTTCGTCCCAGCGACCGATATTGGCCTGCCAGCCGTGGTGATCCCAGGCATGCAGCCCCACCTCATGGTGCGCCTTATCGGTGTCGCGCATCAGGGAACCCAGCTCTCTGCCGATGGACTTGCCGGGCCAGGCGGTGCCAGCCAGCAGGATATCGAGCCCATAGAGGGATGCGGCGTTGGAACGCAGCATCTTGAGCAGGAAGCGGGGTTTTAGCAGGCGCCACAGGTGGCGCCCCATGTTGTCCGGACCGACCGAGAAGAAGAAACTCCCCTTCACCTGATGCTTGTCGAGCAGTTGCAGCAGGCGGGGAACCCCGTCACGGGTTCCCCTGAAGGTATCGACGTCGATCCGCAGACCCACTTCAGTCATGCTCGACTCCCGTCGTGACCGCCCCCTGCAGGAAGAAGTCCAGCGTCTTGCCGATGGTCTCTTCCATCTCGATGGTCGGTTCCCAGTCGATCAGCTTGCGGGCATTACGGATGCTCGGGCGGCGGTGGGAGACATCCTGATAGCCGTCGCCGTAGAAGGACTTGCTCTCCACCAGATTGAAGCCGGCAAATGGCGGGAAGTGGTGGCGCAACGGGTGGGCCTCGAACTTGGCGAGCAGCACCTCGGCCATCTCGCGAATGCTCGCCTCGTTATCCGGGTTGCCGATGTTGATGATCTGGCCGTTGCAGCGATTGCCACTGTTTTCGACGATGCGGAACAGGGCTTCAATGCCATCCTCGATATCGGTGAAGCAGCGTTTCTGGGCGCCGCCATCCACCAGCTGGATCGGGGTGCCGTCCACCAGATTGAGGATCAGTTGGGTGATGGCGCGGGAACTGCCGATGCGGGCAGAGTCCAGGCTGTCGAGGCGTGGGCCCATCCAGTTGAAGGGACGGAACAGTGTGAAGTTGAGCCCCTCTTTTTTGCCGTAGGCCCAGATCACCCTATCCAGCAGCTGCTTGGAGACCGAGTAGATCCAGCGCTGTTTGTTGATGGGGCCGACGATGAGGCGGGATTCATCTTCGTCGAAGCTGTGGTCGTCGCACATCCCGTACACCTCGGAGGTGGAGGGGAAGATGATGCGCTTGTGGTACTTGACGCAGTAGCGGACGATCTTGAGGTTCTCTTCAAAGTCGAGTTCGAACACCCGCAGCGGGTTGCGGGTGTACTCGATGGGGGTGGCGATGGCCACCAGCGGCAGGATCACGTCGCACTTCTTGATGTGGTACTCGATCCACTCGGTGTGGATGCTGATGTCCCCCTCCACGAAGTGGAAGTGGGGGTGGCCGATGAAGCGTTCCACTGCGCTGGAGCCGATGTCGAGGCCATAGACCTCGTAGCCGCCATCCTTGAGCAGGCGCTCGGTGAGGTGGTTGCCGATAAAGCCGTTGACGCCGAGGATCAACACCCGGGTCAGCCGTGCCTTGCGCATGGCCTTGCTCGCCTTGTCGCCGATCTTCATCCCTTCCATCAGCCCCAGCTCGCGGGCAAGTTGGGCGCCGCGTACATAGAGCCCCCCTTCGACCTGACCGGCCAGGATCTCCAGCACCCCTTCACCACAGGCCACCCGCAGCGGGTCGTGGGAGAGAATGGTGCCCGGCTGCTGGTCGCTCTGGATCGCCAGCGGCTTTGCCTGCCAGACCGTCAGCTTGCGATCACCGGCGAAGCTGAAGGCTCCCGGGTAGGGCTGGGTAACGGCACGTACCAGGTTATAGAGATCCCTGGCGGGCTTATCCCAGTGCAGTTCGCCATCGGCCGGGGTGCGGCGACCATAGTAGCTTGCCTTGCTCTCGTCCTGCGGGGTGAAGGTGGCGTCACCGCGCTTGAGTTTGACCAGCTCCCCTTCCAGCAGGGCGCGGGCTGCCTGGCGCATCTTGCCATGCAGGGTCAGCGCGGTGTCATCGTGGGCAATGGTTACTGCCTGTTGGGCAAGGATATCGCCGGCATCGGCACGGGCTGTCATCCGGTGCAGGGTCATGCCGGTTTCGCGTTCGCCGTTGACCAGACACCAGTTGATGGGCGCCCGGCCACGATAGGCAGGCAGCAGGGATCCATGCAGATTGAAGGCCCCGACGGTCGGGATATCGAGGAGTTCCTGCTTGAGCAGGTTGCGGTAGTAGAAGGAGAAGATGGCCTCGGGCGCCAGTTCGCGGATACGCTCGACCCAGAGCGGGTGGTTCACGTCTTCGGGAGAGTAGACCGGCAGGTCATGTTCGGCGCAGAGCTGGGCCACCGAACCGAAGAAGCGGTTCTCGCCCGGATCATCGGCGTGGGTGAAGACCGCCTGGATCTGATAACCGGCCTGAAGCAGTGACTCGATACCGGTGCAGCCGATATCGTGATAGGCAAAGACGACAACGTTCATGATTGAGTTTCCTGTTGCGAAGCATCTGGTGTGGAGCGAACGATTTGGTGAATGAAGTAGCGGGGGCGGGCGCGCACATCGGTATACATGCGGCCTATGTACTCACCCAGCAGCCCCATCCCGATCAGCTGTACGCCGACAAAGGTGAAGAGAATGGCAAACAGGGTGAAGACGCCATCTGCTGCCCAGTCGGCGCCCAGTAACAGACGCAGCAGCAGCAGCAGGATCGAGAAGGTGAAGCCGATCCCCGCCACCAGGCTGCCAACGATGCTGAGCAGGCGCAGCGGGGCCGTGGTCATGCAGGTGACCAGGTCGAACATCAGGTTGATAAGGTGCATCAGGCCATATTTGGATTCGCCGTGGGCCCGCTCGGCGTGGCCCACCTCCAGCTCGGTGGTGCGGCGGGCAAAGCTGTTGGCCAGGATGGGGATGAAGGTGCTGCGCTCCTGACAGCAGAGCATGGCGTCGATGATGTGGCGGCGATAGGCACGCAGCATGCAGCCGTAGTCGCTCATCTGGACGCCGGTGGCCCGCTGTACCGACTTGTTGATAAAGCGTGAGGCTGTCTTGCGAAACCATGAATCCTGCCGGTTGCGGCGGATGGTGCCGACCACGTCATACCCTTCCATAGCGGTGGCGACCAGCCGCGGGATCTCTTCCGGCGGGTTCTGCAGATCGGCATCCAGGGTGATCACCAGATCCCCTGTTGCCGTCTCGAAGCCGGCCATGATGGCGGCATGCTGGCCATAGTTGCGGTTGAGCAGCACGGCGACCAGCTTGCTCCCTTCGCGATTGGCGGCTTCGCTGATGATGGTGGCGGATCGGTCGTTGCTGCCGTCGTCGATCAGGATCACTTCGTAATCCTGGCTCAGCTGCTCGCAGGTGTCGGTCACCCGTTGCAGCAGTTCCGGCAGGCTCGCCTCCTCGTTGTAGACGGGGATGATGACTGAGACCCGTTTGATGTCGTTATGGTTCACGTATTGTTACTCCAGTATGTCGGTCAGGGCTGCCACAACCCGATCCACGTCGGAGAGCGTCATGTCGGGGAAGAGGGGCAGGGTGCAGAGCCGTGACGAGTTCCACTCTGTGTTGGGTAGCGAAAGATCCGGATAGCGCTCCCGGTAGTACTTCTGGGTGTGGGCGGCGCGAAAATGCAGGCCACTGCCGATGCCTCGCTCCTGCAGCGCCTGCATCAGCTGATCGCGATCGAGGCCGCACTGCTCGGGGTCGACCCGCACCATGAAGAGGTGCCAGGCATGCAGATGGGGGTAGGTGGGGATGGCCAGCGGTGCCAGCGGCAGGTTGGCCAGACGTTCATGGTAGCGAGACACCAGTTCGACCCGCTTGGCATTGAGCTCGGGCAGGCGGGCCAGCTGCACCAGGGCGATGGCGGCGTTGATGTCGGCCAGGTTGTATTTGAAGCCCGGCATGATCACCTCCGCCTGCGGCTTGCGTCCCTGCGTCATGCGGTCGAAGGCATCGACTCCCAGGCCGTGAAATTTCAGCATGCGAGCCTTGTCGGCCAGCGCCTGGTCATCGGTCACCAGCATTCCTCCCTCGGCACAGGTAAGATTTTTGATGGCGTGGAAAGAGAAGATGGCGGTGCCGGTTTCCCCGACCCAGCGCGCGCGATAGCGGGTGCCGACTGCATGGGCGGCATCTTCGATGACTGGAATATCGTGCTGGCGACCCAGGGCGAGGATGGGGTCGAGGTCGACCGGTGCCCCTGCGTAGTGGACCGGGATGATGGCCCGGGTGTTGGGGGTGATGAGCGGCGCTATCTGGTCGGCGCTGACCATCAGAGTATCCTTGTCCACATCGACAAAGACCGGGGTGGCCCCCAGCAGGGTGATGATGTTGATGGTGGAGACCCAGGTCTGGGAGGGCGTGATCACCTGGTCACCCGGGCCAATCCCCAGCGCCATCAGGGTGACATGCATGCCCGCGGTCGCGGAGCAAAGCGCGACCGCATGCTGGCAGCCAAAGGTCTCGCAGAAACGCTGCTCCAGCTCATGATTTTTCGGGCCCGTGGTGATCCATCCCGATTGCAACACCTCGCTGACGGCAAGGATCTCGGCCTCGCCCATGGCAGGCTTTGAGAATGGCAGAAAGTCTTTCATACGACTCCGGTCTTAATGTCGCAAAAAATAAAATGACGATGAAAATCTGCATTGCTGATTTTCACTGGAAATATGCTTGGGGAAAGTGTCGAGATTGCTCGATATATTTTGAAAGTAGCTGAATAACGAGTTTTTATTCAAGCGCACAGCAACACTTGGTAACAATTGCTGCCGTTTTGATGGCGTGGCTTAATATGGAAATATCTCGTAACAAAAAATCGCTTGGCTTTATTTTAGGTTGGTGTTTAGCCACTTTTTTGACTGTCGCCACCTAAATCATCTGCTATTGCTCAACAGGTTGGGTGTCATTCAGAATTGACATTGCTTGTTACAAATTGCCCGTAGTGCAATTGAGTAAAGGATGTAAAGTTTCCATCATTACGCATTATGGAAAAATCGTTATGAATATCACAGTGTTTGGCAGTGGCTATGTCGGACTGGTACAGGCAATTGTATTGGCAGATGTAGGGCACCAGGTTGTTTGTATCGATCTCGATGCAGATAAAATAAATAAATTATCCCATGGCGAATTACCAATATATGAGCCGGGACTGGATGTGTTATTACACCAGACATTGCAAAATGGCTCGCTGACATTCACCACGGATATTCCCATGGCGGTTACCCATGGTGACGTGCAATTCATCGCCGTCGGTACGCCCCCTGATGAGGATGGTTCGGCCGATCTGAGCGCCGTCAGGGCGGTGGCGAGATCGATTGCCCAGCATCGCGCAGATGAGGTGATCATCGTCAACAAATCCACCGTGCCGGTTGGTACGGCAGACAAGGTGTTTTACTGGGTCAGGGAGCAGCAGGCCGAACTTGGCAAGCAGTTTGAATTCGATGTGGTCTCCAATCCGGAATTTCTGAAAGAGGGGGCGGCCGTCAGGGATTGCCAGCGCCCGGATCGCATTGTTATCGGCACCAGCAAGGAGCGTTCCAGAGCCGTGATGCGCGAGTTGTATGAGCCATTTAATCGCAATCACGACCGCATTCTGTTTATGGATGTTCGCAGTGCCGAGCTGACCAAGTACGCCGCCAACTGCATGCTGGCCACCAAGATCAGCTTTATCAACGAGATGGCCGGGCTGGCCGAGCGGGTCGGTGCCGATATCGAGCTGGTGCGGCAGGGGATTGGTGCCGACCAGCGCATCGGCTACCAGTTTATCTATCCCGGTTGTGGTTATGGCGGATCCTGTTTCCCCAAGGATGTGAGGGCATTTCTGGCGACTGCAGCGGCCCTCGACTACGACACGCCGCTTATTCGTGCGGTGGAGCGGGTCAACGAGCGGCAGAAGTTCAAGCTCTTCGACACCCTGGCCTGCCACTTTCACGAGCGAGGCGAGTCGCTGGCGGGCAAGACCATCGCCATCTGGGGACTCGCCTTCAAGCCCAATACGGATGACATGCGCGAAGCGCCGAGCCGGGTGTTGATGGAGGCGCTCTGGCAGGAGGGGGCCCGGGTGCAGGCCTTCGATCCGGTGGCGATGAAGGAGGCACAGCGTATCTATGGTTGCCAGCCCGAGCTGTCGCTGATGGGGACCAGGGAGGCAGCGCTGGCGGGGGCGGATGCGTTGGTCATCTGTACCGAGTGGAACGAGTTCAAGGCGCCCGATTTTGCCCAGATCAGGAAGATGCTGGCGCACCCCCTCATCGTCGATGGTCGCAATCTCTACGATCCGCTCAAGATGAAGGGGCTGGGCTTTTCCTACTATGCCATCGGGCGTGGGGAGACCATTACAGAAGGTATGAGCCATGCAGAGTGCTGATATTTCGGAGCGCACGCTCTGCTGGATGTTGCTGCTGGTTACGCTGGTGCTGCTGTTTGGCCAGTTTGACCATCAGCTCTGGACGCCTGATGAACCTCGCGAAGCGGCTATTGCACTCGAGATGTACCGCAATGGCGATTGGGTGGTACCGACCCTTGGCGGGCACAGCTTTATCGAGAAGCCGCCGCTCTTCTATATGGCCGCTCTGCCGTTTCTTGATGGGTTTGAATCCTGGCTGGGGGTGACCAATAGCCTGCGGTTGGCGGGCGTGGTCTGGGCGGCGGGTATGCTGCTCTTTACCGGCCTGCTGGCCTATCGCCTGCTTGGCAATAGATCGGCCGCGATCTGGTCGGTGATCGCACTGGGCACCATGGAAGGATTTATCATCAACACGCACTGGATCAGAACGGACAGTGCGCTTGCCTTCTTTGTCATATTTACCCTTTGGGCATTTTCAGAATATTACCTTGTAAGCCGTCGGTGGATGGCGATACTGGCCGGAATAGGGTTGGCGGGCTGTTTTATGGCAAAAGGTCCTATTGGGCCACTGACAGTTTTTTTTGGCTGGTTCCCGCTATTCTTCTTCGCTGCAAGATGTGCCGCCATCGACAAAAAACTGCCAGGATTTATCTGGCAGCATCTGCTGATGCTGCTCTGTTTTATATTGCCAGTGGCAGCGTGGATTCGTGAATTAATTAATCATCTCGATGGCGATGCTTTATGGAATGAGTGGTTCTGGCAGAATCAGGTAGGCCGCCTGACAGGCACCTCGACCGAACTCGGCCATATCAAGAAAGGGGCCTATCTCTATTATTTATTGGGGATGGCTGAATATACCATCCCCTGGTTGCCATTCATTTTCTATTGGGGTTGGCAAACCATCAAACAGCGACGCTGGAGTCGTGAGAGGTTATTTCTGTTGTGCTGGGCAGTGGGCACCCTTTTGCTGTTAACCCTCTCATCCACCAAGCGCACCCTCTATCTTTTTCCGTTGTTGCCGGTATTTGCCATCATGCTGGGTCAGGTCAGCCTGAACTGGCCGGGATGGACGGCTCGCTATGGTCGGGGATGGCTCTGTTTCATGCTGCTGTTCTGTGTCGTGGTCATAGGGCTACCTCTGCTGGGCCCTTCACTACCGGTGGCCAGTCATGTTCCGGCAGACGTGCTACAGGTCGCCAGCAAGCTGGGGTGGCGTTATATCCCCGCCAGTATGCTCTTCGTGATTGCGCTGGCGCTGTTGTTGCGGCGCAAGGAGGTGCATGGCGCTACTCATGTTGCCAGCTCGGTGGCCATCATGTTTCTGCTCACCTTTACACTGGTTTACCCCTTGATCGATGCCGCCAAGGGAGTATCGGGAAAGATGGCCCGGTTGCTTGAGGGAATACCGCTCGAGAAGCGGGATCGCATCGCCGGCTGGCAATTGGGGGAGACGGAGCTTGGTCTGCTATCTGCCTATGAAGAGATGCGGGTAATGAATCTGGACAGGGAGAAAGTGAGGGATGTGGTTGCCTGTCGTGATGCCCGGTTTGATGCCGTGTTGGTCAATGGTACGGCCGGGGAGAGGGTCAAGCTGCTGGAGGGGATTCCCTATCAGTTGCTGGCCCAGACCGCTCTGCGCTCGGACAAAGGGCAACTACTGACTCTGGTGACAGGATTACAGTGCCATTAAGCCATCTATTCCCATTCAGGGGCACTGTATGAGGCAATATGGCCGTGTGGTGACGGTTCCGCTCTTCCCGGCCTGGCGTCGGGCTGACAGCGGGTTTGCAACCCTTGGTGATAAGCGAACTTCACGATGCGGCCATCTCGCAGGTGGCTAATGAATGGGATAGATGGGGTGTGAGGGGCCGCGACCGCTATGGGTTGCAGGAACTTCACCCAGCCGGATTGGTGGATTGCAAAGATAAAAAAACCGATGCCTTGGCATCGGTTTTTTTATTACCGGTTTATCCGTATCACTCAGCCACGGCCGAGGCGGTTCTCCGGGTAGTTCTTGGCCAGCACTTCGCGGGCATGCTTGGCCAGCTGCGGCATCTTCAGGGCGTCGTAAGACTCGACCATGATCTCCAGTGCCTTCTCGGTTTCGGCTGTGTCGGGGTAGGTTTCGACAATCAGCTTGGCCCGGTTGGCGGCTGCGACCAGTGCATCACGCTTCACGTAATACTCGGCCACGCTCAGGTCATATCGGGCCAGACGATTCTTCAGGCCAATCATGCGGGCGCGGGCATCGGCGGCATAGACACTGTTGGGGTAGTTCTGCAGCAGGGTCTTGAAGTCCTGGAATGCCTGACGGGCATAAGCAGGGTCTTTGTCGTCCCGACCGATACCGAACAGGCTCTGGAAGAAGTTGTAATCCGCCGCCATGTTGGTCAGGCCGCGCATATAGAAGACGTAATCGATATTTTTATGCGCCGGATTGAGGCGGATAAAACGGTCGATATTGGCGATCGCCTGAGCGGTATCATCCTGCTTGTAGTAGGCATAGATGAGGTCAAGCTGCACCTGGTTGGAGTAGGCACCGAACGGATAGCGAGAGTCCAAAGCCTCCAGCAATTCAGTGGCTTGCACGTAATTGCCAACGTCCAGTTTGAGGCGTGCTTTCTGGTACAGGGTCTCCGGCGGTTCGTCGGGTACCTTGGGTTTGGTGCTGGAACAGCCTGTGATCAAGGTAGCGACCAAGGCGAGCGACATCAGCAGGTGAGACTTCTTTCCCATCAACAACATCCGGTCCATTTCCACGAAATTGGCAAAGTATCCGTTATGCTTGGCTAAAAGAAAAGCTAGAATACCCGGATTATTTCGAATTGATACCCCCCGCTCAAGAGACCATACATGAGCCAGCATATTGAACTGACAGGCGAATTCCAGGATCACCAATTCGGGCAGCGACTCGACCAGGCCCTGGCCGAATTGTTTCCAGACTACTCCCGCACCCGCATCAAGGAGTGGATTTTACAGGACAGAGTGACCCTGGACGGTCAGGTTGCCAACACCCCGCGCGAGAAGATTCTGGCCGGGCAGCAGGTGCATGTGAATGTCGAGCTGGAAGATGATACTCGCTGGGATGCCCAGGATATCGAGCTCAACATTGTTTATGAAGATGAACACATTCTGGTGATCGACAAACCGGCCGGTCTGGTGGTTCACCCGGGCGCAGGTACGCCGGATGGCACCATCCTCAACGCCCTGCTGCACCGCTACCCCGGCATTGCCGAGGTGCCCCGCGCCGGTATCGTGCACCGTCTGGATAAAGACACCACTGGTTTGATGGTGGTTGCCAAAACCGTACCCGCCCAGACCCATCTGGTGGAAGCGTTGCAGGCGCGCCAGATCACCCGTGAGTACGAAGCGATCGCCATCGGTCACATGACCGCAGGTGGTACGGTTGATGCGCCCATAGGCCGTCACCCGACCCAGCGTACCCATATGGCCGTGGTGCCCAATGGCCGCCCCTCTGTGACCCACTACCGGGTGCACGAGAAGTTCCGTGGCCACACCCGTCTGCGTCTGCGTCTGGAAACCGGCCGTACCCACCAGATCCGTGTCCACATGGCGCACATCAAACACCCGCTGGTGGGGGATCCCGCCTACGGTGGCCGTCTGCGCCCGCTGCGCAACGCGACCCCCGAGCTGACCGAGGCGCTGCGCAACTTCCATCGTCAGGCGCTGCACGCCACCATGCTGCAGCTGGCTCATCCCATCACGGGTGAAGTGATGCAGTGGCACTCCCCCACGCCGCAAGACATGGTGGCGCTGATGGAGGTGCTGCGTGCCGACACCCTCGCCAATCCGGATGAATTGGTCTGGAAATAGTGGCTTGATTGAGGCACTGCACTCCTGAATAGCCCTCGCCAACCTGGACGAGCTGGTCTGGAAAGGGTGATGAATCTGGCGGTATTGCGACAACTTCTGCCGTAACCCGCCGATACAGCGCGTAGCACACAGAACCTTGAAACGGGGCGTCTTGACTGGTTGCAGCCAAGAGCCCCGTTTCCATTTGAACGATAGAGCGTGAAGGAGTGAGCAATGAAATGGATTGAACCCGACTGGCCTGCGCCAGCGCGCGTCCGGGCGCTTTCGACCACCCGTGACGGTGGCGTCAGCGAAGGGGTCTTTGCCGGTCTCAATCTGGGCGCCCATGTGGGGGATGAACCGGTGCGAGTCGAGGCCAATCGGGCCCGGCTGCAGCAGGCGGCCGCCATCCCGGGGCCCCTTAACTGGCTCAATCAGGTGCACGGCACCGTGGTTCATCCAGTCAGCAGCCATTATGAGCAGGCGCCGGATGCCGATGCCGCCTGCGCCCATGAGGCGGATCAGGCCTGCATCGTGATGACCGCCGACTGTCTGCCGGTGCTGTTCTGCGATCGGGCAGGCACAGTGGTGGCCGCCGCCCATGCTGGCTGGCGTGGACTGAAAGAGGGCGTGCTGGAGGCGAGTATCGCCGCCATGGGCTGCGAGCCGGGCGAGATCCTGGCCTGGATGGGCCCGGCCATTGGCCCCACTGCATTTGAAGTGGGGGGAGAGGTGCGCGAAGCCTTTATGGCTGAGCAGGCTGAAGCGGTCGCGGCTTTCGTGCCTTCCACCAACGACGGCAAATGGCTGGCGGATATCTACCAACTGGCTAGGCTGCGCCTCGCCCGCGCTGGCGTTACCGCCATCTATGGCGGCGAATACTGCACCTTCAGCGACAGCGAGCAGTTCTACTCTTATCGTCGCGATGGCCAGACCGGCCGGATGGCCTCCCTCATCTGGTTGGCCCGCTAAGCAATCACCCGCCAAGTAATAGCCCGTCTCTTTCAAGAACAGATCCGTATGAGAGAGGCGGGGATCCTGTCCCCTCCCCGCTTTGCAGAAAAAATAACCAGTCACAGCCCTTGAAATAGCCCGTACGGGCCTCATCTTTCATCTCAGAAAGTTATGTTGTTTGCCGCGCAAGCGGCGTCTGCCTGTTTGAAGGGGGAGTGCAATGCGCCTCGATCGCCTTACCAGCAAATTCCAGATTGCTATTTCCGATGCCCAGTCTTTGGCACTGGGTCGTGACCACCAATTCATCGAACCCGTTCACCTGATGACCGCACTGGTCAATCAGGATGGCGGCTCTATCCGTCCGTTGCTCACCCTGACCGGGATGGATATCAATGCCCTGCGCTCCCGCCTCGGCGAGGAGCTGGATCGCCTGCCGCGCGTCAGCGGTGTGGAAGGGGATGTACAGCTTTCCAACGGCCTCGGCCGTCTGCTCAACGTCTGCGACAAGCTGGCCCAGCAGCGCAAGGATCAGTTCATCTCATCCGAACTGTTCGTGCTGGCGGCCCTCGACGACAAGGGTACGCTGGGCGAGCTGCTGCGCGCTCAGGGGCTGACCAAAGAGAAACTCGAAGCGGCCATCGACAAGGTGCGTGGTGGCAAGAAGGTGGAGGATGCCAACGCCGAGGAGAACCGCCAGGCGCTGGAGAAATACACCATCGATCTGACCGAGCGGGCCGAACTCGGCAAGCTCGACCCGGTGATCGGCCGGGATGACGAGATCCGCCGCACCATTCAGGTGCTGCAACGCCGTACCAAGAACAACCCCGTGCTGATCGGGGCACCCGGTGTCGGTAAAACCGCCATCGTCGAAGGTCTGGCCCAGCGCATCATCAACGGCGAGGTGCCGGAGGGGCTCAAGAACAAGCGGGTGCTGTCGCTGGACATGGGGGCGCTGGTGGCCGGTGCCAAATATCGCGGCGAGTTCGAGGAGCGGCTCAAGGCCGTGCTGAGCGATCTCGCCAAGGAGGAGGGCAACGTCATCCTCTTCATCGACGAGCTGCACACCATGGTCGGCGCCGGCAAGGGCGAAGGGGCCATGGATGCAGGCAACATGCTCAAGCCTGCGCTGGCACGGGGCGAGCTGCACTGCGTCGGTGCCACCACCCTGGACGAGTATCGCCAGTTTATCGAGAAGGATGCCGCGCTGGAGCGCCGTTTCCAGAAGGTGCTGGTGGAAGAGCCGACAGTCGAAGATACCATCGCCATCCTGCGCGGCCTGAAAGAGCGTTACGAGCTGCACCACCATGTGCAGATCACCGACCCCGCCATCGTGGCGGCGGCCCAGTTGTCGCACCGCTACATTGCGGATCGTCAGTTGCCGGACAAGGCCATCGACCTTATCGACGAGGCGGCAGCCAGCATCCGGTTGCAGATCGACTCCAAGCCGGAGGCGCTCGATCGCCTCGAGCGGCGCATCATCCAGCTCAAGCTGGAGCAGCAGGCGCTGATGAAGGAGGACGACGACGCCAGCCGCAAGCGTCTGGAGCTGATCAATCAGGAGATTGGCGAAAAAGATCGGGAATACAACGAGCTGGACGAAGTGTGGAAGGCCGAGAAAGCCGCCCTCGCCGGTACCCAGCATATCAAGGCTGCGCTGGAGCAGGCCCGTCAGGATCTCGACGTGGCGCGCCGCGCAGGCGACCTGGGTCGGATGTCCGAGCTGCAGTACGGCCGCATTCCGGAGCTGGAGAAACAGCTGGATCTCGCCACTCAGGCCGAGATGCAGGAGACCAGTTTGCTGCGCAACCGGGTCACTGACGTGGAGATTGCAGATGTCCTGGCCCGCTGGACCGGTATTCCGGTCGCCCGCATGCTGGAAGGGGAGCGCGACAAGCTGCTGCGGATGGAAGAGCAGCTGCACAGCCGGGTGATTGGTCAGGAGGAGGCGGTTGATGCGGTCTCCAACGCCATTCGCCGCTCCCGTGCCGGTCTCTCCGATCCGAATCGCCCCATCGGCTCCTTCCTGTTCCTGGGGCCCACCGGGGTGGGCAAGACCGAGCTATGCAAGGCGCTGGCGGAGTTCCTGTTCGATACCCAGGATGCCATGGTGCGGATCGATATGTCGGAGTTCATGGAGAAACACAGCGTGGCCCGTCTGGTGGGGGCGCCTCCCGGATACGTGGGTTATGAAGAGGGTGGTTATCTGACCGAGGCGGTGCGCCGTCGTCCCTACTCGGTGATCCTGCTGGACGAGGTGGAGAAGGCGCATCCGGATGTGTTCAACATCCTGTTGCAGGTGCTGGATGATGGCCGCCTGACCGATGGTCAGGGTCGGACCGTCGATTTCCGCAACTCGGTGGTGATCATGACCTCCAACCTCGGGTCGGATCTGATTCAGGAGCACCACTCCGAGAAGGATTACGACGAGATGAAGGCTATGCTGATGGATGTGCTGACCCGCAGTTTCCGGCCGGAGTTTATCAACCGGATCGACGAGACGGTGGTGTTCCATCCGCTTGGCGAGGAACACATCAAGTCCATCGCCCGCATCCAGCTCAAGAGCCTGATGGGGCGACTGGAGGCTCAGGGTTACGAGGTGGAGGTGAGCGAAGCGCTGCTCGAGAAGCTGGTGCATGCCGGGTTCGACCCCGTCTACGGGGCGCGGCCTCTCAAACGGGCGATCCAGCAGAAGGTGGAGAACCCGCTGGCGCAGGCGCTGCTCTCCGGTCGCATCGTTCCGGGCAAAAAACTGGTGCTGGGGGCCGACAGCAACGGCCTGACCATGACCCAGTAATGGGATTGTCGATGAAAAACGCAGGCCTTGTGCCTGCGTTTTGTTTTCAGGGGAAGCGAGATGCTGAAGTTTTCCGTGCTGGTGGATGACGACGTTCATCTGCCAGGCTGTCTGCCCGAGCGAGGGTTGGCGCTGCTGCTGGAGTGTGACGGCCTCAGGGTGCTGTTTGATAGCGGCCGTGGCCGGGCGCTGTGCAACAACGCCGCCGTGATGGGGATCGATCTCGCCTCGCTCACCCATGTGGTGCTCTCCCACGGTCATTATGACCATGTGGGCGGGGTCGGCTCGCTGCGCGTCTATCCAAGACCCATCCCGCTCATCGCCTGTCCGGACGTGTTTTGCGAGCGGGGCTACTTCCTGTCGCTGCCCTTCTGGCGACGCAACCTCTATCGCCTGTCGGGGGCGCTGGCTCGGGAGTCGCTGCCGGCCAGAGGCTTGCTTCCCCACTGCTCAGCCGAGCCGGTGTGGCTCTCGGATCGTCTGGTGTTCCTCGGCAGCATTGTGCGGCGCGACCGGGCTGCGCCTTCGCTGCTCGGCTACATAGTGCGGGGTGGGCGGGTGGAGAAAGACCTCATCAGCGACGACTCGGCACTGGCTTTTAAGAGCTCCAAGGGCCTTATCGTCTTTATCGGCTGCGGTCACGCCGGGGTCGAGAACATCGTCGAGTGGGCCAAGGAGGTGTGTGGTGACGAGCGGATCCACGCCGTCATCGGCGGCCTGCACCTGAAGTTTTCCGGCCCACAGCGGGCGGTGGCGCTCGGTACCTATCTGCAGGCAGAGGCGGTAGAGCTGTTGTTTGCCTGCCACTGCACTGGCAGCAGAAAGGCGGGGTTGCCGCGCCAGCGCCAGATCGGGGCGGGTTTTGAGCACAGTTTTTCGGCGTAAAAAAAACGGCAATCCGAAGATTGCCGGGAGGAATGTAGTGACGCGACCTGGCGTGGGTTGAGCGGGTCGCAGGGGCAAGCCCCCGATTGCGAAGCGCGGCCACTGCTGGCCTCGCCTCTTACAGCCTGCTGGGGATGCGCTCGCTCAACCCCGACGGCCACCTGCCTGTTGCCATGCCCGCGCGATGACGCCGGCATGGCCTTCATTCGTTACAGCATGCCTTGCACGGCGGCTTTCATCTCGGCCGGCCAGACACCGACCTGCACCTGACCGATATGCTCTTTTTGCAGCAGCAGCATGGCCAGACGGGATTGGCCGATGCCGCCGCCGATGGTTTGCGGCATCCGTGCTGCCAGCAGATCCTGATGCCAGTCGTACTGCAGGCGATCCTCGTCGCCTGTGATGGCCAGTTGGCGGCGCAGTGCCTCGGCATCGACCCGGATCCCCATGGAGGAGATCTCGAAGCTGTCTTGCAGTACCGGGTTCCACACCAGAATGTCGCCGTTCAGACCTGCAAGACCCAGCTCGCTGTGGCTGCTCCAGTCGTCATAGTCCGGGGCGCGCACATCGTGGCGCTCACCGTGGGAGAGGGCACCACCGATGCCGATCAGGAATACGGCACCCAGCTCCTTGGCAATGGCACGCTCACGCCCCTTGGCATCGAGATCCGGGTAGCGGGCCAGCAGCTCTTCGCTGTGCAGGAACTGGATCTCGGTCGGCAGGAAGGGGGTCAACTCATGCTCGGCACAGACCGCGCGCTCGGTGGCCTTGATGGCGGCCCAGATGCCGCGCACGGTTTCCTGCAGATAGGCAAGATCGCGGCGCTCGCTCGGCATCACCTTCTCCCAGTCCCACTGATCCACGTAGACGGAGTGGATGGGGGTGAGCTTGTCTTCATCCGGACGCAGTGCCTTCATGTGGGTGTAGATCCCTTCGCCCGGGCCGAAGCCGAAGCGACCGAGAGTCTGACGCTTCCATTTGGCGAGTGAGTGAACCACTTCGTAGCTGTGCTCCGGCAGGGTCTTCACTTTGACCTGCACTGCATTCTCATGGCCAGAGAGGTTGTCCTGAGTGCCATCACCGACCCGGCTCAGAATGGGGGCTTGCACCTCCATCAGACCCAGTTGCTGGGCGAGTTGGCGGGAGAACATCTCTTTGACGAAGCTGATCTGCTGTTGGCTGCGAATGTAGTGCTGTTTCATGCTGAATTCCTGTTTCAAACCCCGTTGGATGTGGTGATTCTTCAACGGAATGCCAGCTAAATTCAATATTCGACAATAAAAATAGGCTTTGTGTATTTTTTTCTTCAAAATAGGCCGTTTTTTAATGAGGTATCGTCAATGGGAGTGCAAAAAAATGCCGGAAAATTACCGGATCGATAATCTCGATCAGGCCATCCTCACCGCTCTGATGGAGAATGCGCGGATCCCTTACGCCGAACTTGCGAAACAACTGGCGGTCAGCCCGGGCACCATCCATGTGCGGGTGGAGAAGATGAAACAGGCGGGGATCATCGAGGGGACACGGGTGCAGGTTAACCCCAAGAAGCTGGGTTACGACGTCTGCTGCTTTATCGGGATCAATCTGAAGAGTGCCAAGGATTACCCCTCGGCACTGGCCAAGCTGCAGGCGCTGGACGAAGTGGTGGAGGCCTACTACACCACGGGCCACTACAGCATCTTCATGAAGGTGATGACCCGCTCCATCGACGAGCTGCAGATAGCGCTGATCAACAAGATCCAGACCATCGACGAGATCCAGTCCACTGAAACCCTGATCTCGCTGCAGAATCCGATCCTGCGGGACGTGAAGCCTTGAGTCGAAGTGCATAAGGGGGAGGGCGTAGAGATCTATCTCCCGTGCGAAACCCTGACCCCTTGATCAGGGTTCGATATAGGGGATGGCGTACTTGTCGTAGAGGGCCTTGAGGCTGCCGTTGCGCTTCATGCGCAGCAGTTCGGCATCGTAGGCCGCCATCAGGGCGGGGGTCTGTGCATCCGCCCGTGCGCGGGCCCAGGTGTTGAAGTAGGGGCTGCTCTTGAGCGGTTTGGGCAGGTAATCGATCTTTCCAGTCAGCCCCTCTTCCTTGATCTGGGTGAAGGCGGTGACCAGCGGCATGGGCACGGTATCGATCCGTCCGGCCAGCAGTTTGCGCAGTTGCAGCTGGTTCATGGTGATCTCCTGAAACTGATAGGCCGGGTCGGTCATGGCCGCTGCCAGTTCAGGGGTATAGGAGAAATCCTTGGTCACCCCGATGCGCCAGGGTTTGAGATCGGCCAGCGTTTCGTAGCGGATCTTCATCAGGTCCGCCTTGCGCACGAAGAAGTGCCAGCTGTGGCGAAGATGGGCCTGTTGGGGATAGATGAGATAACTCTCCCGCTCTGCCTTGTAGGAGTGGGTCATCACCAGATCGCAGGCGCCGGTTTCAGCATTGCGGGTGAGGCGGGCACCGGAATCGGCCAGCTCGATCCGAAAGGGCGTCTCCAGCTTGTCGAAGATGGCGGTGACTATGTCGATATCGAGTCCGCGGGGTTTCTGATCGGCATCGAGATACTTGAGCGGGGGCTCCATGGTGCCGCAGATCACCAGCTCTTTGGCGGGCAATCCGAGTGGAAACAGCAACCAAAACAGGGGGATCACACGCAAACTACGTCTCCTGAGCCCGTTTGAAGATATTCCAAGACCTGATTCCAGTATATTGGATGGCACCTGATCCGTTAGAGGCGACTGTTTATGGCAAATCCTGAAATCGAGAGCCCGCTGGACGGGATCGACAAGTTGATCGTCTCGCTCTACCGCTTTGGCTTGAGTGCGGCAGCCTTGTTGCTGCTTTGCCGCGGTGCGGCGCTGCTGAGCGGGATGGCACTGCTCCCGTCGGCACAATGGTTGATGTCGCTGGCAGTGGCAAGCGCAATCTGCGGCTTCTCGCTGCATATCTACGACAAGCGGATTCGCCTGATTCTGCAGGGATTTGGGTGGGGCGCACTGGCCCTGGCAGCGGTGGGGGCACCGGATGCGCTAGTGCTGGGGGCGGCGTTGGCGACCCTCTCCGGGCTGGCGTTCAAGGAGCAGTTTTGCTTCGCCATTCCCGGCATCAAGCTGGTGCCCGTATTGCTGCCGGCGTTATGGCTGCTGGAGTGGTTGCGGGTGGAGTGGGCCGCCGCACTGGTGGCGCTGGTCTGCGGGGCCCTGTTGACCTTGTTGGCGCTGGCCAAGTGGTGGATGCCCCTGCACTTCGATATCGGTGACAAGGGGCGTTACCAGATCTAGGTCTGCTGGCACACCTTCATCTGCTGGTTGAGGGCTTGCATCACCTGACGGCGGCTGATGATGCCGATCACCTTGCCCTGTTGCAGCACCGGGTAGATCTTGGGCTTGGCGTCAGCCATCTGGCGAGCCAGATCCAGAATGCTCTCATCCGGCCCGACCGAGAGGGGCGAACGGTTCATCAGATCCTCCACCCGGGTGCGGGTATCGCAGTGGTAGCTGCCGGTGAGCAGGCTGGGGATGCAATCTTGTTCGGAAAGAAAGCCGATCAGCCGTTTCTGCTCATCCAGCACCGGCAGGCCGCCAAGACCCGATTGATGCAGGCGATCCAGCGCTTCTGCCAGGCCGAGTCCAGCAGTGAGGGAGTGGGTCAGGCGACCCATGTGGTGGTGTACTTTCAGCATGGTGGTGACTCAGCAAGAGGGGAAGTCGCCACTATGACGCGGGCGAGTGGCCCGTGACCAATGGCTTGTGCCGCAGAGATTGATAGGCACCGGCCATCGGCGGTGATCCGCTGGCAGGCGGGCTTCGTTCATGCAAGACCATGAAAGGGAAAGGAGATCATATGCGTGCATTGGTAACGGGCTGTGGCCGTCGACTCGGATTTTATCTCTGTGAACAGCTGGTGGCAGCGGGTTGGCAGGTGACGGGCAGCTATCGCAGCGAGCGGCCGGAGCTGGCCACGCTGGCTGCATTGGGGGTCGAACTGGTGCAGGCGGATTTTGGCCGGGAAGAGGACGTTGGCAAGCTGATCGATGTGCTGGCTGCCCATCAGGATCTGGCGCTGGTGATCCACAACGCCTCTGCTTTCGAACCTCAGGCAACTGATCCGGCGGCGCAACTGGCCCAGTTCGAGCAGTTCTACCGGGTACACATGGCGGCCCCCTTCCAGCTTAACCGGGCGCTGGCCCCTCAGCTTGCCAGCAACCCCAACGCCAGCATCATTCACATCACCGATATCTATATCCATGCCCCGGCCCCCCGTTTTGTCAGCTATGTGGCCACCAAGGCGGGAGCCCATTCGCTGGCCATGAGCTTTGCCCGGGAGCTGGCGCCTGCGGTGCGGGTCAACACCATAGAGCCGGGGCCAATCCTGTTTCTCGACGAGCATGACGAGGCATGGCGCCAGCAGGTGTTGGCGAAAACACCGCTGGCGCGGGAGGGGGGACTTGAGCCCATCTGGCAGGCGGTGCAGCTACTGGTGGGGAACAGTTATATGACGGGTGCCAGCATCAAGGTAGATGGCGGGCGTGCGCTGGCTAACCTCTGAGGGGTTGCCGAGCACCAGCGGCTCCAGCCCGACCTGCCGGGTCAGCAAGCCCTTGCCGGGTTTGAGCTTGCCCGACGGGGCAGGGAGCGTCACTTGCAGCGCCACCTTGGGGTCATGCACCTCGCCATGGCCATAGAGCTCGGCCAGCAGCTCGGCCAGATAGGAATCGACCTCTGCCGAGGCAAAGTCACCGCTCCTGTTGCTGGCCAGAATATCGATGTCGAGCGGCCGATCGTGCACCTTGCAGAGTGGATCGCTGCGATCCCGGCCGTGAGCTACCTCAAGGGAGACAAAGTACTGCTTGAGGCTGGCGGCATCGAGCGGGCTCTCCACCACCAGCAGGCAGTTGAGAAAGTCGTGGCAGGAGTGCATTCCCACCGGCTTGGTGCGGATCACCGAACTCAGCCGAAGGGGACCGACGTTCTCAAACAGCTCGGCCAGCGCGCGGCTGACATGGATATGCGGGTCAATATTGGAACCAATGCTACACAGATAGAACATGCTGACCTTCCCGGGGTTGGGCTCATCTGAAATGTATACGCAGCTCACGGTTATCGGATTAACTATGGCTTAACATTGTCTTATCTATTGTGATCCGGCACTGATTGGCAGAAAGGAGGTTTGCATGAGTGTGGAGCTGAAATGGGCGCTGTTGACCGCTTCGGGTGCGCTGGCGCTGATCATGATTATCTGTCTGGCCTCTGTCGCGTTGGCGTGAATCACCACAATCCAGATAATCCAAACCGGCCTGTTGGCCGGTTTTGTTTTTCTGGGCGGTGCAGCTATGCTGGCGCACCGGTGAGAACGCAAGAGAAGAGATGATGACCAAGGTTCGCCCACGCTCCCTGCTGCAGGTGGTATTGATGGGATTCGTGCTGGTATTGATGCCGCTGGGCGGCATGATCTGGCACAACAGCACCTCCCTTGCCCACCTCAGCCAACTCACCAGCGACGAGATGGAGCGGGCGGTCAAGGATACCCGCCGCGCCACCCTACTGACGGCGCAGGCCATCGATATCGAACGCACCTTGCGCCGCTTCGCGGTGCTGGGTGATCGCCGCAGCCTCACCAGCTACCAGCAGCAACTCGACGGGTATCGGGTGTTGCTGGCAGAACATCGCAGCTCTATCTCCGACGGTCAGCTCTACAGGGGGCTCGATCAGGGGCTGGCTTGGCTCGACAGCTTGCAGGATGCCGCGCTGGCCCAGGCTGCGGTGGCGGGGGACAAGCTAGAGCTGTTTAACGATGCCAACAAGCAGCTTGAGATGGTCACCCGCAGCCGGGTTGACGAACACATGGATCGGGTGCGACTCACCATCGCCGGACTGACCAGGGAGCTCTGGTGGGTGAGCGGCGCTGTAGCGGCGCTCAGCCTGCTGATGGTCTTTATCTTCACCTACCTGATCATCCATCCGGTACGACAGATTGAGTCGCGCATCTTGAGCCTGGGGGCGGGGGTCGAGCCGGATCCAAGGCCGGTAGATGGCCCCGCCGAGCTGGTGTTGCTGGGGGAGCGGATCCTCTGGCTTTACGACAAGCTCAAGGAGCTGGAGCAGCAAAAGTACCAGTTTCTGCGTCATGTTTCCCACGAGCTCAAGACCCCGCTAGCGGTGCTGCGGGAGGGGTCGGATCTGCTCTGCGAGCAGCTGGTCGGGCCGTTGACGCCGGATCAGCTGGAGATCTGCCAGATGCTGGACGAGAGCAGTCGCCGTTTGCAAACCCTGATCGAGCGGTTGCTCGACTTCAATCGACTCACCCAGCAGGAGGCATTTGAGCTGGAATCTGTCCCCCTGCTGCCCATGCTGTCAGAACTCACCATCGAGTACCGGTTGGCATTGGAGTCCAAGCAGATCCGTGTACACTTGCCGACCGGGCCGGTTACCCTGTGGGCGGAGCCCTACCGGTTGAGACTGATCCTCGATAACCTCTTCTCCAACGCTGTCAGTTACGGCGCCAGCGGGGGCAATATCTGGATCAGGGCAGGGCAGGATGAACAGACAAGCTGGCTGGAGGTAGCCAACGAGGGGCCAGAGATCCCCGCTGCCGATCAGCAACGTATTTTTGAACCCTTCGAACAAGGCAGTACAGTGCGACAAGGTGTATTGAAAGGCTCTGGTATGGGCCTCTCTATCGCACGGGAGTCTGCCCATAGTCTCGGAGGTGAGTTGGTTCTGGTAAGAGATGAACAGGCGGATGTCTGCTTCAGGTTGACGTTGAAAAGAGAACTATGAAGATACAGCGCGTATTTCCAGCCCTGATGATGGGGTTGCTCGCGGGTTGCGCCCTGCTGCCACAGCACGAACAGCAGAACTCCACCGATATCGCTTTTGCCAAGCGGATGGAGTTTGCCAACAAGGAGATGCAGGTACGTCTGCAATACTCCGACTGGTTGCTGGCCAGTCACCCCCAGCAGCGGATGCAGGAGCGTCAACGCCTGAAAGGGGCGGATGATCTGGAGAGCCGGGTCAGTCTGGCGATGGTGGATTCCCACCCGGCCGAATCGGTGGCCAATCGTACCGCCGGGCTGGCGCGCCTGAAGCAGATGCTGCCCGAGCTGGGTCTCGATGCGCAGGCATTTTTGCGCAGCTGGATTGCCCTCGGCGAACAGCTGCTGGCTCGCGACAGCCGACGCGATGATCAGAGTCAGGAGATCCAGCGGTTGCGTCGCCAGATCGAACAGCTGACCGCCATCGATGACCAGCTCAACCAGCGCAAGCTCAACGAGCATCGTGAGGTAATACCATGAGCCGGATCTTGCTGGTGGATGATGACGTCAGCCTGCTCAAACTGATGAGCATGCGGCTGCGCAGTCAGGGTTATGAGGTGGATACTGCCGACAGTGCGGAGGGAGCCCTCGACCGGCTGCGCCAGCAGCGGGCCGATCTGGTGCTGAGCGATCTGCGGATGGGGGGCATGGACGGTCTGGCGCTGTTCGAGCGGATCCAGGCCCAGTGGCTGGGGCTGCCGGTGATCATCATGACCGCCCACGGCACCATCCCGGATGCCATTCAGGCGACCCGCTCCGGCGTCTTCAGCTTTTTGACCAAGCCCATTGACAAGGATGAGCTGCTGGCCACCATAGAGCATGCTCTCAGCCTGACCCGGCCGAAACAGCAGCAGGAGTGGCAGTCACTGATCCTGACCCGCAATCCCCAGTTGGAACAGTTACTGATCCAGGCTCACAGCATCGCCACCATGGAGGTGCCGGTACTGATCATGGGGCCGTCAGGCTCCGGCAAGGGGGCGATGGCGCAGGCGCTGCACCAGGCCAGCCAGCGCCGCGACAAGCCGCTCCATACCATCAACTGCGCCGCCATTCCCTGGGCTTCCCTCGATCTGCAACTGTTTGGTGAAGATGGTCAGTCCGGGCTGTTCGAGCAGGCCAAGGGGGCGACCCTGTTTCTCGACGAAATTGGCAGCCTGTCGGAATCCTTGCAGGCCAAGCTGCTGCAGGTGATGGAGGAGTATGGCCAGGGCACGCCGGAGGTGCGTGTGCTCAGCTCCAGCCATCAGGATCTGGTCAAGGCGATGGAGGAGGGACGCTTTCGGGAAGATCTCTTCTATCGTCTCAACGTCGCCAATATCACCTTACCGTCTCTCAGTGCCCGCAGTGAAGACATTCCGCTGCTGGCCAGACAGGCGCTGGATGATTATCGCTGCCGCCACAGCGACTGCGCCGCGATGGGCTTCTCGCCGGAGGCGCTGGCGATGTTGGCCGCAGCTGCCTGGCCCGGTAACGTGCGTCAGCTCTGCAATCTGGTGGAGCAACTCGCCAGCCTCTGTTGCAGCCCGGTGATCGGGGTCTCCATGGTGGAGTCCGCCCTGAGCGGCGGCGGTGGTGGCATCCCTTCCTTCAATGAGGCTCGTGCCGAATTCGAGAAGGAATATCTGATCCGTTTGCTGCGCACTACCGAGGGCAACGTGACTCTGGCGGCCAACCTGGCGGGTAGAAACCGCACCGATTTTTACAAGTTATTGAATCGGCACGGTATCGAAGCAGCAAACTTCAAATCGAAGGGATAAATCAGGCGGGATCAACCACCGCCGGAGCGGCATCGGCTTTTTGAGTTTTATGGGAGAGCCAGAGGCCGCTCGCCTTCATCAGGTAACCGAACAAGGCGCCAATGATGAGGGAGGGCAGGATCAGCCGCCACTCGCCAGCCGCCCCGAAGGTGGCACAGCAACCGGCAAAGGTGCCGGGAATGTAGCCGAGCCACTGCTGCTTGGCCTGTACGCACATCAGGGTGGCGACCACCCCCGTCATCACATAACCCGCCACACCCGCTCCCCACAGACTGTCGCCATGGATCAGCAGCAGTGCCCACAGCATGCCGCTGGTGTTGCAGAAGATGGTCTGCAGCAGCGCCTTGTAGCCGCCGCTTGACGCGAAATAGCTGGTGCAGCCGAGAAAGCCGACCCAGGAGATAAGGCCGAACGCGACGGCAACCCAGCCCCAGACGGCGGAGAGAATTCCAGTAGTGATGGCGATGGCGATCAGTGGGCTCATGGGGCGACTCTTCAGTTGGCTTCGCAAAATGGGCAGCCTACCCCCGGCAATTGGGGCGGCAAGCGGGGGCAGAATTGTGTGTGATCTTCATCACCCTTTTCAACTCAGGAATACGCTTGCGCTCGCGAAAAAAATTCATTGGTGACCGGCCTGACAGTCGGCCATAGTTAGAGGCCCTGTCCTGCTCATGGAGTGAGTCTGATGGCGCCAAATGTGATCGTTCCCCTGCTGGTGTTCGTAGTCCTGTTTCTGGTCGGCACCATGGCCAAGGCACTGCCCCTGCACCACATGATGTAAATTTGTGTGAAATAAAAATCTGCCGGGGCGGGTCTTATCCGTAGTGCCTCACTCAGCCCCGGGAGTTTTTCATGTTGATCAAGCGTCGTACCGCCCACCCCCTCACCGAACAGGATGTCACCCCGGAAGCTGTTTATCAGGACCGCCGCCTTATTCTCAAGGGGCTGGGTCTGGGCGCGGCCACCCTGGCGTTTCCCACTCAGGCCGGAGTGCTCGACCTGCTGCGCGGCAAAGAGGATGCTCCCCTGTTAGCCACCAGGCCGCTCAACAGCAAGCCTGCCGAGCGCCCGGCCAATATGGTGCTGACACCGGAAGAGAAGGCCACCAGTTACAACAACTTCTATGAGCTCGGCACCGACAAGTCCGACCCGGCTCGCAACGGCCATTACCTCAAGCCCGAACCCTGGACCCTCAAGGTGGAGGGGGAGGTGGCCAAGCCCTTTACCCTCGATGTGTGGGACCTCATCAACAAGAGCGAGTTGGAGGAGCGGATCTACCGACTGCGCTGTGTCGAAGCCTGGTCCATGGTACTGCCCTGGAACGGCATCTCGCTGGCGGAGATTATCCGCCGTGCCGAGCCCACCAGTCGCGCCAAGTTTGTTGCCTTCGAAACCCTGTTTGATCCGAAACAGCTGCCGGGGCAGGCCTCCAGGTTGGGGGGCGGCATCGAGTATCCCTACGTCGAAGGGCTGCGTATCGACGAGGCGATGCACCCTCTCTCTTTCCTTGCGATGGGGCTCTACGGCAAGACCCTGCCCGCCCAGAATGGCGCGCCGATCCGCTTGGTAGTGCCGTGGAAGTACGGCTTCAAGAGCATCAAGAGCATCGTCTCGATCCGGCTGGTGGAGGAGATGCCGCCGACCACCTGGAATCTGCTGGCTCCCAACGAATATGGCTTCTACGCCAACGTCAATCCGCAGGTGGATCATCCGCGCTGGAGTCAGGCCAGCGAGCGCTTTGTCGGCGAGGGCGGGGTGTTTGGCGCCAAGCGTCAGCCGACCCTGATGTTCAACGGCTATGGTGACGAAGTCGCCTCGCTCTATCAGGGGATGGATCTGCGCCAATGGTACTGAGATTGAAACCGGCCCATATCAACGGCTTGCGGGCACTGGTGCATCTGGGCGCTCTCGGCTTCCTGCTCTGGCTGTGGTTTGCCATTCCGGCAGGTCTGCTGGGGGGCGATCCGGTGCCAGAGCTTATCCACTACCTCGGCAAGGGGGCGCTCAACCTGCTGCTGCTCACCCTGCTGGTGTCGCCGCTGGCCAAGCGCTGGCGGCAGGGGCAGCTCATCAAGCTGCGCCGCCCCCTCGGGCTCTGGTGTTTTGCCTGGGCGCTGCTCCACTTCATGGCGTGGCTGGGGCTGGATCTGCAGTTTGACTGGGGGCTGATTGGCGGCGAGCTGGTCAAGCGCAGCTACATAGTGGTGGGGATGGTGGCCCTGCTGCTGCTGGCCGCCCTCAGCATCACTTCGCTGCCCGCATTGCAGCGCAGCATGGGCGCTGCATGGCAGAAGCTGCACAACTGGGTCTATGCCATCGCCCTGCTGGTGCCGGTGCACTACTGGTGGTCGCTCAAGAGCGGTTGGGGGGAGCCTCTCATCTACCTGCTGCTGGCCTGCGCCCTGCTCTGGCCGAGACGGGAGAAGCTGCTGCGCCCCATGCGGGGACGCTGGAATGCAAAAGAGGCCTAATCGGCCTCTCGTTGTTTGATCTCGCCGGTGTAGGCATCGACGATGAGATGCACCTTCTGATCCTGGCGATTGAGGGTTTTGACCTCGAATTTGTCCCCTTCCAGCTCCACTTCCCGAATGTCGTGATACCCTTGCGCCAGCAACAGTTTGACCAGACCGGCCATGTCGAGACGGCTCTGGGCCGCCCAGCTTGTGGCACTCAACAGGCAAAGGATAAGCAGGAAACTGCGCGGGATCATATTCATTCCGGATTCATGGCTGGCAGACTATAAACGCCATTATGTTAGGTTTTTGGAGATGAATCATCCATGAATAGAGCGCTCCCTCTGCTCGGGTTATTGCTGCCGGTGCTGGCACAGGCGGTCATGCCTGATGAAGCCCAGCTGCAGCAAGCTGTCCATGAGGGACGGGTTCGGCCCTTCCATGAAATGATGGAGGTGGCGGCCAGATTGCCGGTGCGGGTGTTGCGGGTGGATCTGGGGGAAGAGGATGGTATCTGGCTCTATGAACTGCGAGTCATCGATCGGGAAAACAGCGTGATCAAGGTAGCCTATCGGGCCGACAACCTTGAGCTGGTGTGGGCCAAGGGCCACCATCTGGAGCGGCTGTTCGAGCCGCCAAAGCCCCCGGTCGAGGATGATGAATAACCCCTGTGTGGAAGCCTGTTCATGCGAATTCTGATTGTTGAAGACGAAAAAATTCTGGCTGGCCAGCTGGCTGAACAGCTGCGCCTCTCCGGCTTTGTCACCGACCTCTGCCATGATGGCAACGAGGCCGGTTTTCTCGGAGAGACCGAACCTTACGATGCCATCATTCTCGACCTCGGCTTGCCTGGGCGCGATGGCCTGAGCGTGTTGAAGGAGTGGCGCAGCAAGGGAATCGATACCCCGGTGCTGGTACTGACCGCCCGTGGCCAACTGCACGAGAAGATCGAGGGGCTCAATGCCGGTGCCGATGACTACCTCACCAAGCCGTTCCAGGTGGCCGAGCTGGTGGCGCGGGTGCATGCGCTGGTGCGCCGGGCGGCAGGCAACGCCAGCTCCGTTCTGGAGATTGGCGGGGTACGGCTCGATATGGCGGCTTCCCAGGTGTGGTACGAAGGGACCCCCATCAAGCTGACCGCCCACGAGTTCCGGGTGCTGGGTTACCTGATGCAGCATCGGGGCAAGGTGGTGTCGCGCAGCGAGCTGATCGATCACATCTACGCTCAGGATTTCGACCGTGACTCCAACACAGTAGAGGTGTTCATCGGCCGGATCCGCAAGAAGACCCATCCCGACTTGATTGAGACAGTGCGTGGTCTCGGATACCGGATCAACGAATGAGGCTGGTCCGAACCCTGCGGGGGCGGCTGCTTGCCATTGCGCTGGTGTGGTGCGGGCTGTTCCTGTTCGCCACCGGCTTCAGCCTGCAGACCATGATGCGCAACTACTGGCAGGAGGCAGAGGCTGACGGCTTGCGCCTGCAACTCTACGATCTGCTCTCCCGGCTGGAGGTGGAGAAGAGTGGTCTGCCTGTGGTGATCGAACCGATGGCCGATCCCCGTTTCAGCCAACCTTACTCCGGCTACTACTGGCAGTTGGAACTGGGGGAAAATGTGGTGGGCCGCTCCCGATCCCTGTGGGACACCCATCTGGTGAGCCGTGGCCTCAAGTCTGCCTTTGGCGATCCTGACCTCTTTTTTGGCAAGGGCCCCAACAAGGAGCCGCTGCTGATCATGACCCGCACCGTGCTGTTGCCCGGTTCGGATCGGGTCTTTACCCTGGTGATGGCCAAGGACAGCAGCACCCTGATCCAGACCCTGAAGAAAACTCGCATCAGCCTGTTCCTCGGTCTCGGCTTTGCCGCCGCCGGTCTGGTGCTCGGCTTCATGTTCCAGATCGTCTATGGTTTGCGGCCGCTGCATCTGCTGCGCCGTGAACTGGGGCGGGTTCACGAGGGTCATCAGGAGGGATTCCGGCTGCGCTATCCGCTGGAGATCCAGCCGCTGGTTGAGGATATCAACCGGCTGCTGCACCACTACGGCGAGCTGCTGCAGCGTGCCCGTGCCCACACCGGCAATCTGGCTCACGCCCTCAAGACGCCGCTCAGCATCATGCGCAATCAGGTTGCCCAGTTGCCGCCGGAGGATCAGGCCGCCATCGGCGAGCAGCTCGACCAGATCCAGCGCCATATCGACTATCACCTCGGTAAGGCGCGGGTGACCGGCGCCGCCAAGATCCTCGGGGTGTCGACCCCGGTGCGGGCGCGGGTGGAGTATATCTGCCGCGCCTTCTCCCGCCTCTATCCGGGCAAGACGGTGGATCTGCAAGTGCCCGCCAATCTGGCGGTCGGGGTGGAGGAGCAGGACTTCGACGAGATGGTGGGCAATTTGCTGGAGAACGCCTTCAAATGGTCCGCCAGCGAGCTGCGTATCTCCAGCGCCGAGCTGGGGGGCTGGATCACCCTGCGTATCGAGGATGACGGCCCCGGCATGAGCGAGGATCAGATCGCCAAGGCGGTGCTGCGCGGGGTGCGGCTCGACGAGAAGGTGCCGGGTTCCGGTCTCGGTCTCAACATCGTCTCCGATCTGGCGGAAGCCTATCGCGGCAGCTTTATTATGGGCCGCGCCGAACTGGGCGGGCTGGCCGCCTCCCTCTCGTTGCCCAAGGTGGCAAGGGTCGAGAGCTAGGCATAAGATATGGCATTTGTTTTAGCCTGAGGAAGAGAACCATGACCGACGATCCGTGGGCCCTGTGCCATCTTGACGATTCATTCGATGCCTCTGTACTGGGGGTCAAGGGCGCCCAGATCCAGTGGTTTGAAGATCGGGATGGCCTGATTGCCTATCTGCTGGAAGATTTTGTCGACCTGCTGGCCGATGTGGGCGAACTGGACGAGGAGCAGACCGAGCAGGCGCGCGAGCGCTTCACCCTGCTGGTGGAGCAGAGCTTCGACGATCGCACCCTGATGGATGCCATCAACGATCTCGCCTCTGGGCTGCGCCGCATCGCCTGGTTGGGGCCGCTCTCGGAGCTGGCCGAGATCAGCGACGAGTTTGCCTCCGGCCTGCGCCGCTATTTCTGGAGCCAGTACGACGGGGATGAAGATGACCCGGACGCCTGGGTGCCGGAAGAGCTGTGGCCGCAGCTGGTGGAGTGCGCGCAGGAGTATATGGAAGAGGGGGATTTTTAAATCCGTCCGGACTATGTGTGCTCTTTGGCAGACAGATAAAGAAACGGCGCCTTGATGGCGCCGTTTTTATTGGGTGGCAATCGCCTTAGCCGTTGGCCGGTACCGCGTGGGCGGTGTTGGCCAGTACCGGGCCTGTGTACTTCTCGATCTGCAGCTGGGCCATGTGGCCGCAGTTGCCCTGCGCCAGACTGGACGAGCCTTCGTCAAAGGTGAGGCAGTTGACGTTGCCGTTCTTGCAGATGCTACCCGCTTCGCCCGGCTTGGCCGGGTCGTACCAGGCCCCTTCACAGATCCGCACCACCCCTTGGCGCACATCTTCGGAGAGCAGGGCGCCCACCAGGATCTGGCCGCGCTCGTTGAAGGCGCGCACCAGATCCCCCTGGGCGATACCACGAACCTTGGCGTCGGCGGGATGGATCATGATCGCTTCGCGGTCTGCGATGGCGAACTTGTCCCGCAGCGGAGTGTTGTCGAGCTGGGAGTGCAGCCGCTGGGTCGGGTGGGAGGTGTTGAGCGACAGCGGATAGCGCGCCGCCACCTCGCTCTTCACCCACTCCTTGGGCTCATACCACTTGGGATGGCCGGCGCAGTCGGCGTAACCCATCCCCGCCACCGTGTTGGAGAAGATCTCGATCTTGCCGGACGGGGTGCCGAGCGGGTTGAGCAGCGGATTCTCGCGAAAATCGGCGTGACGGATCCACTGGCGGTTGGCCTCGGGGATCGGGAAGCGGATGTAGTTGTTGGACTCCCAGAACATGTTGAACGGCGGCAGCGCCACGCGGGCACCGCGGGCCTGCGCCGCCATGCCGTCGTACATCTGCTTGAGCCACAGCATCTCGTCCTTCCCTTCGGTGTACTGCTCCTGCACGCCCAGCTTGGCGGCGATGGCGCTGAAGATATCGAAGTCGTTGCGGGACTCGTGCTGGGGCGGCACGCACTGGTGCATCGGGAACACATAGCGCTGGGAGTAGTCGCCACCCATCTCCAGATCGTTGCGCTCGTAGCTGGTGGTGACCGGCAGCACGATATCGGCGTGCTTGGCAGTCGCCGTCCAGTAGGGCTCGTGGACGATCACGGTCTGCGGCTTGCGCCACGCCTGCAGCAGGTTGTTGGTGTCCTGATGGTGGTGGAAGGGGTTGCCGCCCGCCACGTAGACCAGCTTGATGTCCGGATAGGTCACCTTGCGGCCGTTGAAGTCGATGGTCTTGCTCGGATTGGCGAGGCAGTCGGCGATGCGGGCCACCGGGATCGGGGCCGGGCTGTTCTTCGGTGCGTTGCCGGCGGAGATCCCCGCCAGAATGCCACCCTTGGCGGTGGGGCTGCCACCGGAGGAGTAGTGGTAGCTGAAGCCGTAGCCGCCGCCCGGCAGGCCGATCTGGCCCAACATGGAGGCCAGAGTGACCAGCATCCAGTTCGGCTGTTCACCGTGCTGCTGACGCTGCATACCCCAACCGGCCATGATCATGGTGCGCTTGGCGGCCATATCGAGGGCCAGCTGGCGGATCACCTTGGCATCGACGCCGCAGACAGTGCTCGCCCACTCGGCGCTCTTCGGCTGACCGTCATCCTTGCCGAGCAGGTAGTTCAGGAACTTGTCGAAGCCGACGGTGTAGCGATCGAGGAAGGCCTGATCGTGCTTCTTCTCGCTATAGAGGGTGTGAGCCACCCCCAGCATCATGGCCACATCGGTGTAGGCGTTCGGGGCAATCCACTCGGCGCCGACCAGCTTGGCGGTCTCGTTGTAGACCGGATCGATGCTGATGACGCGGGTGCCTTTCTCTTTCAGCGCCTTGAAGCCGGCCTGACCTTCATGATCCGGCATGTTCCAGCTGTTCTTCAGGGTGACCTGAGCATTGACCCCCCACAGCACCACCAGTTCGGCGTTCTCCACCACGTTGGGCCAGGCGGTCTGCTGTTCGTACACCTCGATGGAGCCCATCACGTGGGACATGATCACCTGAGCCGCGCCGGTGGAGTAGTCACCGGCATAACCGGTGAAGCCGCCGGAGAGGTTCATCAGGCGGTGCAGCAGGGTGCGGCTGTTGTGGAACATGCCGACACTCTTCCAGCCGTAGGAACCGGCGTGGATCGCCTGCGGGCCGAAGTCACTCTGAACCCGCTGGATCTCGCCGGCCACCAGTTCGATCGCCTTGTCCCAGCTCACTCGTACCCATTCGTCGGCACCGCGCAGCTCGGGTTTGGCGCCCGGGCCATGCTCCAGCCAGCTTTTGCGCACCATGGGGTATTTGATGCGGTTCTTGGCGTGCACCTGGAACGGCGCCATGTCGATAAGGTCGTTCGGCGCCGGATCATCGGCCACCGGCTGGACGCGCACCATGCGGCCATCCTCGACTATCGCCTCGAAGGCACCCCAGTGGGCGCCGGTTAGAATGCCCTTCTGGGCGGGCACCAGGGTCGGGAACTGACTCAATGCGGTGCTGATGGCTTGCGCCAGCGCACTCTTGGGAAAAATGCCGCCGAGCAGGGGCAGGGCTGCGCAGGCGCCGAGCCCCTTGAGCAGGTTGCGGCGGGACAGATTGGTCTTCTTGTCATTGAAAAAAGTCATAACGGTTTTCCTCTGTGCCAGCCTTAGTGGGCCGCGCTCATGTCACTGGCGTGTTTCTGGACATACTGGGTCAACATGCGAGCCTGTTCCGGGGTCAGGGAGGTGCGAGATTCCATCCCCTTGATGACGCCGATCCACTGGTTGGCATTGAAGTGATCCAGCGCGGTGAGGCCGTGGCAGCCGGTACAGTTGTTGGACATCAGGGTGGAGGCGTATTGCCACAGCTTACCCTGATCGCCGATAAGCTGACTCTGGTCGACCCAGGCGGTCAGCTTGACCTGATGCCAGGTGAGGTTGGTGGCGCTGTCGGTTTCACTCTGGCCGGTGACCAGCGCTTTCTTGGCGGCATCGCCGACCAGTACGCTGAGGATCCGCTTGCCCGGTGCGGCGTAGAACACTTCGCTCACACCATCCTGTTGCCAGCCTTCGATCTGCACCTTGGCGCGGCCGTTTTCGTTGGCCAGCACTTCCACCTTGGTGGAGGGCATCAGGGTACCTTCGTCGGTCTTGGCTGCAGCATCAAGGAACAGCGGGGTGGTGGCGATGGCGTAACGGGTGGTGACGTTGGCTGGGGTCTGGGCCGCAGCCTGCGCCAGCTTGCTGGCACCGGCGGCAGCCAGGCCGCTCATGTCAGGCATGATGTGGGCGACACCGCGGTGGCAGTCGATACAGGTCTGACCCTCCTTGATGGCGACCGGGTGCTCGGCACGGGCATTGGGGCGCTGGGCCAGAATGTCCATCGCCTCGTAGCTGTGGCAGCTGCGGCAGGTGGCGGAGTCGTTGGCTTTCAGCTCGTCCCAGACGGATTGGGCCATCCGCAGCTTGTGGGCTTCATACTTTTCCGGGGTATCCAGCGTGCCGATCGCCTCGTGATAGATATCCTTCACGGCGCGGATCTTGGTCCACAGGTAGGAGGTGGGGTCGCCCGGGATGTGGCAGTCGGCGCACTCGGCGCGGATCCCCTTGGTGTTCTGGAAGTGGACACTGCCCTGATACTCGGCGAGCGGAGTCTGCATGGAGTGGCAGGAGACGCAGAATTCGGTGGAGCTGGTCTTGTGCAGCACGGTCACGGTGACACCCAGTGCCGCGACACCCAGCAGGGCCCCGAGCAGCAGGAGCCAGAACCAGGTTTTTCTTATCAGTTTTCCAATCATGGCGGCGTTTTCCTACGGTCAATAATTACCTACATAGTACTAGTCCAATAGTAGTAGTAATGATAGGGATAAGGCGTTGACCTTCATCATGGTTTATATTTTTGATTGTTGTCACATTTTGCCTTTTATTTCGCCATTGACACATTTATCGAATTAAATTCAGTTGTTTTCTGTTTTATCTATTTGTGCACTTTCCGCGACAGCTGTTAGCCCCCTCGCAAAACCCCACAAGATTCGCTGATATAGTGAGCAGTGAGCCTCAACGGAGTGTCGCTGATGAGCCCTTTCTCACTGCTGTGTGTCGCCGCCAACGTGCAACTGCTGGCCGAATTCGAACAGGAGTTGGCTCCGCTGCTCGGCCATTTCGCGCTGGTGGTGGTAGTCGGTCAGGGGTCGGCTGAGCTGGCCTTGGACGAGCTGGATCGCAAGGGGCAGCCACCCGCCGTAGTGGTGTGTGACAGCGAGCTGGGGGATGGGCGAGGGGCCGATTTTCTGATCCGCCTCGGCAGCCGTCATGAGGCGTGCCGCAAGATCCTGCTGGGCAGCCAGCCCGAGATGAAATCGATCATCGAGGCGGTGAACCTCGGTCGTCTCGACTACTACCTGCAACGCCCCTGGCGCGATGGCAGCCTGCGCCGGGCGGTGATCGAGCAGGCGAGCCACTTTGTATTGCAGCGTCCTGAGGCGGATCTGCTGAGCTATGCCGCCGTGCTCGACAACCAGAAGCTGCTGCGAGCCCACGTCGATCGCCAGTTGGCAGCCTATCGGCAGGGCTTTATGGATTACACCCACTGCAGCGATGAAGAACTCTCCCGGGTGGTGATCGACGGCCTCTACCAGTTTTTCGAGGGCAATGACGAGGAGCGGGTCTGCCGCCACTACAGCCCGGGCCATGTGCTGACCCGCGAGGGGGAGCCCAACAGCTTCCTCTGGTTTATCGCCAAGGGGGAGGTGGTGCTGCGCAAGCGGGACGAGCAGGGGATCGATCAGGAGGTGGTGCACTACCGTACCGGCTCGCTGGTGGGGGGCATGTCCTTCGTCACCGGCGAACCCGCCTTCACCACCGGCGTGACCCTGACCGGTGCCGAGGTGATCAAGCTCGACAAGCTGCAATTCTCCCGGGTGATGCAGGCGCGCAGCGAACTGCTCCCCTCCTTTACCAACCTGCTGCTGCGCCACTTCAACCGCCGTCTGCAAAACAGCATCCGTACCGAGATGCGGTTGCAACAGACCCTCAACTCCCTCGATGCCGCCTACGCCCAGCTGGTGGAGAGCGAAAAGATGGCGATGCTAGGCCAGCTGGTGGCTGGTGTTGCCCACGAGCTGAACAACCCGGTGGCGGCCATTATTCGTGGCAGCGAGACTCTGCGGGCCGCCATCCCCGATCTGGTCAATCTCGAGCTGCCAGCACCCATCAAGGGGCTGGGCAACCAGACCCTCTGTCAGGCGCTCTCTTCCCAGCCGGTCTCGACCAGCGAGATCCGTGACAAGACCCGGCAGGCTGAAGGGCGCTTTGGCGATCGCCAGCAGGCGCGGCTGGCGGTGCAGATGAATCTGGATGACGAGCTGAACTGGCAACGCTGGTTTGCCAGCCGCACTGCCGACGAGCGGGAGGCGCTGCTCTCCCGGCTGGAGCTGTTCCAGCAGACCGGCAGCTTCCTGCGCAATATCGAGGTGTGCGCCCGTCGCATCGGCGATCTGGTCAAGAGCCTCAAGCAGTATGCCCGGCAGGACAGGGATGAACCCTCGCTGGTGGACCTGCACGAGGGGCTGGAAGATACCTTGATGATTTTCGAAAACCGCCTCAAGCATCATGATCTCTGCAAGGAGTACCAGCCGCTGCCGCTGGTGCGCTGTCACCCCATCGCCCTGCAGCAGGTGTGGACCAACCTGATCGCCAACAGTCTGGATGCCATGAGCGGCCCGGGGCGACTCACCATTCGCACCGGGTTGCTGGATCCCGAGTGGGTCATGGTGGAGATAGAGGATAGTGGTTGCGGCATCGAGCCCGAGCTGTGGCAGCGGATCTTCGATCTCAACTTCACCACCAAGCGGGAGGGCCATTTCGGCCTCGGGATTGGTCTGAGTGTCTCGTTGCAGATAGTTCAGCAGCACCACGGCCGGATCGAGGTGGCCTCCGAACCGGGCCGTTACACCCGGATGCGGGTCTGTCTACCGCTGGACGGCATGGGGCAGGCCGGTTACGGGGGCGAACCTCATCACAACAAGGAGCATGCGGCCTGAGCCGTCGCCAGCATCAATCGCGCGGCGTGCCAAACCATGTCGCCAAGGAGGAGCAATGAACAAACACTATCTGATCCTGTGTGTGGACGATGAGCGGGAGGTGCTGGATGCGGTGATCCACGATCTCGCCCCGTTCCGCTCCCACTTCGAACTGGAAGCCGCCGAGAGCGTCGATGAGGCGCGAGCGGTGGTGGAGGAGTGGGAGCACGACGGCAACAAGCTGGCGCTGATCCTCTGTGACCACATCATGCCGGGAACCCTGGGAGTCGATTTTCTGGTGGAGCTGAACCGGCGAGCCTCCACCCGGGCCAGCCGCAAATTGCTGCTGACCGGACAAGCGGGGCTGGAGGCCACCGTCGATGCGGTCAACCGCGGCGGTTTGCACTACTACCTTGCCAAACCGTGGAAGCTGGAGACCCTGCAAGAGGCGGTGCGCGAACAGCTGACCGACTACCTGCTGGCGGAAGATGGCGAAAATGCCTTCCACTATGCGCCGCTGCTCAATCAGGCGCGGCTGTTTGCCGCCATCCACGATCACCCGTTCGACGAGTAGGGGCAGTTGGGCTTTCGCGGTGGCAGTTGTATACTGTCTGCATATACAGTATTGCAGGTAGCCACCGATGCGACTCTTTATCGCCGAGAAGCCCACGCTGGGCCGTGCCATTGCCGATGCCCTGCCCAAGCCCCACAAGAAGGGCGACGGTTTTATCGAAACCGCCCAGGGTGATGTGGTCACCTGGTGTATCGGCCATCTGCTGGAGCAGGCCGAGCCCGATGCCTATGACGCCGCCTTCAAGCAGTGGCGGATGGAGCATCTCCCCATCATCCCCGCCCAGTGGCAGCTGGTGGCCAAGCCCAAGACCAAAGCCCAGCTCACCGTCATCAAGCGACTGATCAAGCAGGCGGACTGCGTGGTTAATGCCGGTGACCCGGACCGGGAAGGGCAGTTGCTGGTGGACGAGGTGATCGACTTTCTCGGCTACCCGAAAACCAAGCCGGTGCAGCGTTGCCTCATCAGCGATCTCAACCCGCCAGCGGTGCGCCGCGCTCTCGAGAAGCTGAGGGACAACAAGGAATTCGTACCGCTGGCGGTCTCGGCGCTGGCCCGCAGTCGGGCCGACTGGCTCTACGGCATCAACATGACCCGCGCCTATACCCTGCTCGGCCGCAAGGCCGGTTGTAGCGAGCTGCTCTCGGTCGGTCGGGTGCAGACCCCGCTGCTGGGGCTGGTGGTGCGGCGGGATCTCGAGATCGAGGCCTTCGTCCCCAAACCCTTCTACGAGGTGCTGGCCCATCTGCTGACCGATAGCAACGAGCGCTTCACCGCCAAGTGGCTGCCATCGGAAGCCTGCCTGCCGTGGCAAGATGAGGAGGGGCGGGTGCTCAACCGGGCGCTGGCCGACAAGGTGGTGAGTCGGATTAACGGCCAACCGGCACAGGTCGAATCGGTGGAGGAGCATGCCCGCAAGCAGGCGGCGCCGCTGCCCTACAACCTCTCCAGCCTGCAGATCGATGCCGCCAAACGGTTCGGTATGGATGCCAAGCGGGTGCTCGATATCTGCCAGAGCCTCTACGAGCGTCACAAGCTCATCACCTATCCGCGTTCCGACAGCCGCTATCTGCCGACCGACCACTTCAAGCGGGCCGAGCAGGTGCGCGGTGCCATCGCCGCTACAGCGCCTGCACTGGCCAAGGCGGTGAGCGAGGCTGATGGCAAGATCCGCAGTAAGGCGTGGAACGATAGCAAGGTGGATGCCCACCACGCCATCATCCCCACCGAGAAGCAGGGCAACCCCGCCACACTGGGGGCCGACGAGGCGAAGCTCTATGGCCTGATTGCCCGCCAGTATCTGCTACAGTTCTATCCCCCGTTCGAATACAACGACAGCAAGGTGCTGCTGCGCATCGCCGGTGGCCTGTTTCAGGCCAAGGCGCGGCGAATCCTCAAGGCGGGCTGGAAGGCGCTGCTCGGGGTGGAGGAGGATGACGACGAAGAGAAGGCGGGCACGCTACCCGCGCTGAAGGAGGGCGAACAACTGTTCTGCGAGCGGGGCGAACTGCAGGAGAAGATGACCCAGCCGCCCAAGTCGTTCACCGATGCCACCCTGCTGGCGGCCATGACCGGCATCGCCCGCTATGTGCAGGATCCCGAGATCCGCAAGACCCTGCGCGACACCGATGGCCTCGGCACAGAAGCGACCCGGGCGGGTATCATCGACCTGCTGTTCAAGCGTCGCTTTCTGGTGCGTCAGGGCAAGAGCATCAAGGCGACCCCGACCGGGCGGGCGCTGGTACAGGCGCTGCCTGCGACGGCCACCACGCCGGATATGACGGCGCTGTGGGAGCAGAGCCTCGGCCAGATCGCCGAGCGCCACGGCAGCTATCAGCAGTTTATGGGGCCGCTCACCGAGCAGCTCAACGGTCTGATCGAGGGGGCGCGGCAGGACTCCGGCGCCAGCTTCAGCGCCCTGCCCAAGGAGGCACCGAGGGCCGGCAAGCGGCGTTTTACCAAGCGCAAGACTGGCGGGCCCCGACCGCGCAAGACGACCAGCAAGCGCCAGACCAGTGCTGCATAACGAAAAAAGGCGCCCATCCTGGGCGCCAAAGGCATTGTTGTCAGGCTGCCTGAGTGGACAAGCTGGCACGGATCCTGTGCTGGTAGTGCAGAACCACACCGAGAAACACCAGGTCCTTGAACAGGAAGAACTCGGTGACTGGCACGCCGTCAACCATCTTCCAGACACCTGTCAGAGTCAGCAGGAAGCTCAGCGTCGCCAGGAAGGTGACGATAGCCCCCATGCTGCACCAGTAACCGATGCGAGGTTGCCACAGACCCACGACCAGCCCGATGGCGATCACTATCTCGACCACCCCGATCAGGTTCGATACGCTCTGTTCCGACAGGGGGCCATAGAGCCAGCTCATCAAGGGGTGGCTGGCTACCAGTGGTTTGATGGCGGCTGCCTCTGTCGGGGTAAACTTGAAGACGCCGATCCAGAGCAGGGTCAATACCACGCCCGCCAGAGCGACCAGAAAGCCTTTGTCATGTTGCTGCATGGGGGCTCCTTGTTTAAGGGGTCAGAGTGACGGGCGGGAAGTCGATCTCGGTCGCCGCCAGGTGGTTGCCATAGTTGGTCAGGGTATTGACCACCACCTGGCCGAGCACCTCCAGCAGCAGCTCGTCATCTACGCCTGCGGCACGGGCGCTAGCAAGCTGCTCGTCACTGATCACCCCGCGCTGACTGACCAGCGCTGTTGCCAGTTGCAGCAGGGCGTGATCAAGGGGAGCCGAGGCCTGGCCGAGCCGGGCAGCCCGGATCTCCTGGGCCGAGAATCCGGCCTTGCCCGCGAGCAGTGTGTGGGCAGACAAACAGTATTGGCAGGCGTTGGCTTGACCTATGGCCAGTGCCAGCAACTCCCGTTGTGGGGCAGTGAGACGCCCCTTGCCAAGCGCCTCGGCAAAGGCCAGGAAGCCATTGAGCAGGGCTGGCGAGTGGGCCAGGGTAGCGTAGAGGTTGGGCACCATACCCAGATTGCGTTGCAGGGTGGCCAGGGTCTGGGCAGCTGCGGGTTGCGGTTGGGATACGGGTTGGATACGGCTCATGATCTTCTCCTGTGGTAGTGAAGGTACGGGAGACAGTGTGCCGTCATTCGTGATACGGTTTATCACTCATCGTCTGCAAATAAATACTATTAGTCTCAAATATGGATCCGCTCTCTGCCCTGTTGGTTCATGCCTCCCCCGAAGCCAAGATCTTCTTCGCCGGCAACCTGTGCCAGAACTCCTCCAGTGATGATTACCCGAGTGGCGGACATCTTCATCTGCTGCGCAGCGGTGCCGTCATGCTGCGTGAAGAGGGGGGAGCCAGCTTGCTGCTCGAGGAGCCGACTCTGATCCTGTTCCCTCGGGGACGTCCTCACAAGCTTGAACCCAGAACTCTGGGGGGTTGTGATTTGGTGTGCGCCAATGTCGTATTCGGCAAGGGGGGATCATCGCCGTTGCAACTGGCATTACCGGGCTCGCTGGTGCTGCCGCTACGTGAGTTGCCTGTCCTGACGCCGGTGCTGAGTCAGCTGTTTGACGAGGCGTTTCACCCCCGCTACGGGCAGGATCCGCTGATCTCCCGCTTGCTGGAGGTACTGTTGATCCTGCTGCTGCGTCATCTGGTCGAGCAAGGGGTGTGTCAGCAGGGGATGCTGGCAGGTATTTCCGATCCCCAGTTGGCCAAGGCGATCTCGGTGATGCATCAGCGTGGGGATGAACCCTGGACGGTGGCCACGCTGGCGCGGGAGGCCGGCATGTCGCGGGCCCGCTTTGCCGCGAGGTTTCAGGAGCGGGTCGGTCAAGCGCCGCTTGGTTATCTGACCCGCTGGCGCATGGCGTGCGCCTGCCAGCAACTGCTGGCGGGGGAGCCCATGGTGCAGGTGGCGCTGGGTGCGGGATACAGCAGCAGTGTTGCCTTTGGTCGGGCATTCGAGCGGGAGCTGGGGGTGAGCCCGGGGCGCTGGCTCAAGGCGCAGCAACAAGCCGAATAAAAAAACGGGGCAGCCAGTGGCTGCCCCGTGTTCATGGCTGGTCAGCCGGTATAGACGTTCTCTTCCGGATAACGGATGCGGGTCTCGACCGGGCGGGCCAGCATAAAGGCCAGGGTCAGGGGGCCGAGACGGCCGCAGATCATCACCAGCACCAGGATCAGCTTGCCCGGCTCGCTCAGGGAGGCGGTGATGCCGGTGGAGAGGCCGACGGTGGCAAATGCCGAGATGGTCTCGAACATGATTTTGTCGAACGGCAGATCCTCGGTCACCATCAGCAGGAACATCGCCAGCATCAGCACCATGGTGCTGACGATGATGATGGCCAGCGAGCGGGTCACGATCTGGGGCGACAGGGTGCGGCCAAAAGCGGTGACATGGGGCCGCTTGGTCAGAAACGCCTTGGTCGCCAGCAGCACGACCGCGAAGGTGGTGACTTTGATACCGCCACCGGTGGAGGTGGCACCGGCACCGATAAACATCAGCATCATCAGGAACAGCAACGCCGCCGGGGTCATCAGCCCGATATCTATGGTATTGAAACCGGCGGTACGGGCGCTGGCAGACTGGAAGAAGGCAGCCAGCAGCTGGCCACCGATACCGGCCTTGCCGAGGGTGCCCGGGTTGTTGTGTTCCAGCAGCCAGAACATCAGGGTACCGGCCAGCAGCAGCGCCGGGGTCATCAGCAGCATCAGCTTGCTGTGCAGCTTCAGCTTGCGCCAGCGGCGGTTGCGCACCAGATCGACGATGACGGTAAAGCCGATCCCCCCCAGGATCAGCAGACCGGCGATGGTCAGGCTGATGATGGGGTCGTCCCTATAGTCCATCAGGTTGTTGGCAAACAGCGAAAACCCGGCGTTGTTGAAGGCCGATACTGCGTGGAAGAAGCTGACATAGAGGCCGTGCACCCAACCCATCTCGGGCACCCAGCGGATCGCCATGATGCCGGTACCGATCAATTGGGCGATAAAGGCGAACAGCACGATCCGTTTGACCAGCTGAATGATGTTGACCGAGCCTTCCTGTCCCAGCGCCTCCTTGGCCAGTACCTGCTGGCGTAGGCCGACCCGTTTGCTGAAGATGGCGATCAGCAGCAGGGTCATGGTCATCTGGCCCAGACCGCCGATCTCCATCAGCATCAGCAGGAAAATCTGCCCCTGCAGGGTAAAGGCGGTGCCGGTATCCACCACGCCAAGACCTGTCACGCTGATGGCCGAGGTGGCGGTAAACAGGGCGTTGACGAAGGTGACCTCGCCATTGTGGCTGGAGGGTTGCACCAGAAAGATGGTGCCAATCAGCAGAATGATCAGAAAGCTGCCGAGGATCAGCCGGGCTTCGCTCCAGCGAGAGTCCTGCTCCCGATGGAGGGCGAAGGCGTAGCTGCTGCGCCAGTTGATCATAGGGTTTCGAGCCAGTGGTCGATGGCGTGCTTGTTGCCCGCCAGGATCAGGATGTCGCCCAGTTGCAGCTCCATCTTGCCGGTCAGCACGTTGTGCAGCACATCACCACGCTTGATGGCGAGCAGCTGGAAATCGCTCTGTTGCAGCAGATGGAAGTCGCCTAGTTCCCGGCCGTTCTGTTGTAGGCCAATCACGAACTCGGTCAGCACCATGTCGTGGCCCAGCTCCAGATAGTCGAACAGCCGGTTGTCCAGCATGCTCTGGGCGACCCGGCGGCCCATGTCCCACTCCGGGTTGATCACCTTGTCGGCGCCCACTTTCTGCAGGATCTTGGCGTGGAACTTGTCGCGCGCCTTGACCCACACCTTCTTCACGCCCGCCTCTTTCAAGACGAGGGTGGTGAGGATGCTGGTCTCCAGGTTGTCACCGATGGCAACGAAGACGATATCGAAATTGGCCAGTCCCAGCTCGGCCACGGTGGCCTCATCGGTGGCGTCGGCCACGATAACGTGATTGCAGAGGGCGGCGATTTGCCGGGTCTTGCTCTCGTCGATATCGATGGCCAGTACTTCGGCATCTTGCCGTTGCAGCTCTTCGCACAGCGCGCTGCCAAACAGGCCCAGGCCGATGACGGCAAACTGGTTGTTCATGAGTTATTCCTCAGCAGTTGAAGTCGCCTACTCTAAACCACTGCTATTCCCCCGAAAAGGGCTCGGGTTTTTCGTCATGGGGCAACTTGAGGTAGACTGCGCCCTTGCACCAAGCCGGGATAGACCGATGAAACTGAATGCCAACGCCTCCTTGTTGAAGCTCAACACCCTTGCCCTCGATGCGTATTGCCTCTGGCTGGCCGAGGTGGAGCAGGTTGCCGATCTGGCGACCCTGCGTGCCGATCCGCAGTTCAACCAGCTGCCGCGCCTCAATCTGGGCGGCGGCAGCAACATGCTCTTCACCACCGATTTTCTCGGTCTGGTGGTGCTCAACCGGCTCAAGGGGATTACCGCTGAAGATGGTGGCGATCACTGGTTGCTCCATGTTGCGGCCGGTGAAGATTGGCATCAGCTGGTGCGCCATACCTTGCAACAGGGCTGGTTCGGGCTGGAGAATCTGGCGCTCATTCCCGGCACAGTCGGTGCAGCGCCGGTGCAGAATATCGGTGCCTATGGCGTTGAGCTGGCCGACTTCTGCGCCTATGTCGAGGCGTTCAACTGGCAGAGTGGCGAGATAGAACGGATCGCGGCGGCAGAGTGCCGCTTCGGTTATCGCGACAGTATCTTCAAACACGAGTATCAGGATTCCCACCTGATCACTGCCGTCGGGCTCAAACTGCCCAAGGGGTGGCAACCGGTGCTGGGCTATGGCCCACTGGCGGCGCTCGGTGACGCGCCTTCGGCGCAGGTCATCTTCGATACCGTCTGTGCCACCCGCATGGCCAAACTGCCGGATCCCGCCGTGCTCGGCAATGCCGGTAGCTTCTTCAAAAATCCGGTGGTGCCTGCCGCGCTGGCGGAGTCGCTCAAGGTGCGCTACCCGCAGATGCCCTGCTATCCGGCCGGAGAAGGGCAGGCCAAGCTGGCTGCGGGCTGGCTCATCGATCAGTGCGGTCTGAAAGGTTTCGCCATCGGCCGCGCCGCCGTCCATCAGGAGCAGGCGCTGGTACTGGTCAATCTAGGGGGCGCCAGTGCCATGGAGCTGATCGCGCTGGCGGCTCATGTCCGCGACAGCGTGGAGCAGACGTTTGGCGTGGTGTTGGAGCACGAGGTGCGCTTTATGGGGGCGCATGGTGAAACCTGGCTCGACGAGGTGCTCTCATGACGTTGACTCCCATCAGACAGACCCTGATCACCCTGCTTAGCGACGGCCAGTTTCACTCCGGCGAACAGCTGGGTGAGCAGCTCGGCATCAGCCGGGCGGCGGTGAGCAAACACATGGCGGCGCTCAAGGAGCTGGGGTTGGATCTCTTTAGCCTGACCGGCAAGGGCTACCGGTTGGCGGTGCCGATGGCGCTCTATGATCAGGCTACCTTGCAGGCACTGGCCCCGATGGCACCGGTGCACTGTTTTCCGGTCATTGGCTCGACCAATCAACACCTGCTGGATCGGGTCAATGAGCTGCGCTCTGGCGAGAGCTGTCTGGCCGAGTGTCAGACAGCCGGGCGCGGTCGTCGTGGCAAACCCTGGATTTCGCCGTTTGGTTGCCAGCTGATCCTCAGCATGTACTGGCGACTCGAACAAGGCATGGCGGCGGCCATGGGGCTGAGTCTGGCGGTCGGCGTGGCAGTGGTTGAAGCGCTGGAGTCCCTTGGCTATCAAGGCGTCGAGCTCAAGTGGCCGAACGACCTCTACTATCAGGGCCGCAAGCTGGCGGGAATACTGGTGGAGATGAGCGGTAGCGCCGGGGCCAGTTGTCATCTGGTGATCGGCATTGGTCTCAATCTGGCGATGCCTGCCCGCGAAGGTGAGAAGATTGATCAGGCCTGGGCTGAGCTGCGTCACATCAATCCGGAACTGGTGGATCGCAATCAGTTGGCGGCCCGGATGATCGTCCATCTGCAGCGGGCGCTGCACACCTTTGAGCAGCAGGGGCTGGCAAGCTTTGTCGATGAGTGGAACCGGCTCGATCACTTTGCCGGTCGCCCTGTGCGCCTGCTGATGGGGGATCAGGAGATCCGCGGCATCGCTCGTGGCATCGACGATCGCGGCGCCCTGCGACTGGAGACAGGTGAAGGGATCAAATACTATCTGGGGGGCGAGCTCTCCCTGCGCCGGGGCGACTGAGGGTCAGCAAGGCCGCTCATGATGCCAAACAAGAAGAGGGGGCCCGCGGGCCCCCTCTTCGTTATCCGGCAACCGCCGTCATCATTTGCGCAGTTTGATCTGCTCGATGGCGTGCTCATGGCCCTTGGTCATGATCAGGTTGGCTCGCTCACGCGTTGGCAAGATATTTTCTTGCAAATTCAGATAGTTGATATCTTGCCAGATGTTGCTGGCGATCTGGGTCGCCTCACTCTCCGCCAGCTTGGCGTAGTTATGGAAGTAGGAGTCGGGATCCGAGAAGGCGCCGCTGCGGAATTTCAGGAAGCGTTCGATATACCAGGTGCGCAGCAGTTCGGCATCGGCATCCACATAGATGGAGAAGTCGACGAAGTCCGACACGAAGACCCGATGGGGCTCCTGAGGGTAATCCATGCCGCTTTGCAGCACATTGAGCCCTTCCAGGATCAGGATGTCCGGCTGCTCCACCACCTTCTTCTCATCGGGAATGATGTCGTAGATAAGGTGGGAGTAAACCGGCGCTTCGACCTTCTCGTGACCAGCGCGGATGTTGGCGACAAACTCCACCAGATGGCGGATGTCGTAGGATTCCGGGAACCCCTTGCGGCGCATCAGGCCGCGCTCTTCCAGTACCTTGTTGGGATAGAGGAAGCCGTCGGTGGTGACCAGCTCCACCCGTGGATGTTCCGGCCAGCGCTCCAACAGGGCCTGCAGAATACGGGCCGTGGTGCTTTTGCCCCCCGCCACGCTGCCGGCAATGCTGATAATATAAGTGCCCTTGCCGCGGGACTGGCCGAGAAACTGCTCCAGCACCCGGCTGCGACGCTGTTTGGCTTTGACATAGAGATTGAGCAGGCGGGAGAGAGGCAGATAGATCTCTTCCACTTCCCGCAATGACACCTTCTCGTTGATCCCGCGCAGGGTCTGCAGATCGTGTTCGGTCAGGGTCAGGGGGACCGAATCGCGCAATAACGCCCATTGTTCGCGGGTGAATTGCAGATAGGGGTTATGCTCTGTCGTCATGGTGTCATCACTGTTTCTTGGGCACGGCGACCATACACCAAGGGTGGGGGAGCGACAAGGGACGCAGCAGGATTGGCTTGTTTGCCCCCGCTTTTTTGCAAACTTCCCAGCAATAAAGCATATTTTGCCGGGTTCAATGGTTGCATCCCCCAAAACCTTACAATAAAATGCGCGACGCTTGACTGTCTGTCGTCTATTTGCGGTGCAAAAGCGATAAACACAACGGGTGCAAGCAGAATTACCGTTGTGACAATCTGGCGTCTGGAGGGGTTCCCGAGCGGCCAAAGGGATCAGACTGTAAATCTGACGGCTCTGCCTTCGAAGGTTCGAATCCTTCTCCCTCCACCATATTTCTCTGCGGTTTGAGTTCTTTGGGTTAGAGAAATGCGGGCATCGTATAATGGCTATTACCTCAGCCTTCCAAGCTGATGATGCGGGTTCGATTCCCGCTGCCCGCTCCAAGATGCTGATATGGCTCAGGCGTTAGCAGAGCCGCACCCTAGGGTGAGTTCGGCAAGCGAACCAGCCATCAGTACCTCTCTCTTTCCCACCAGATTCAAATCCATCATATAAACTGTTCTGTGGTTAGCTTGCCACCGCGTACTCAGCGTTAGTTTAGAGGGACGATCATGTCTAAAGAAAAATTTGAGCGTAATAAACCGCACGTTAACGTGGGTACCATCGGCCACGTTGACCACGGTAAAACCACCCTGACTGCAGCTATCACCAACGTGCTGGCCAAGCACTTCGGTGGTAAAGCTTTCGCCTTCGACCAGATCGACAAGGCACCGGAAGAGCGTGAGCGTGGTATCACCATCAACACCTCCCACGTAGAATACGACACCGCTACCCGTCACTACGCCCACGTAGATTGCCCGGGTCACGCCGACTACGTTAAAAACATGATCACCGGTGCTGCCCAGATGGACGGCGCGATCCTGGTAGTAGCAGCGACTGACGGCCCGATGCCGCAGACTCGTGAGCACATCCT